>NZ_JBOGDD010000653.1:0-5810 GCF_050701675.1 Mycobacterium sp.
GATCTGATGACACGGTTGTGGCAGCGTCCGCACAGCCCGTCGGTGGACATCGGCATCGAGATCCCGGCCATTCACCTGCAGTACATGCCGCTGAGCCACGTCTACGGTCTGGCGTGGCTGATCTCGACGCTGACCTCCGGCGGTATCGGCTACTTCGCCGCGAAGAGCGATATGTCGACTCTGTTCGACGACATCACCCTGGTGCGCCCCACCGCACTCAACCTCGTGCCGCGGGTGTGTGACATGTTCTTCCGGCGCTACCGCAAGGAACTCGATCAGCGCACGGGCGGGCAGCCCGCCACCGAAGAGCTCGACGAAGAAGTGAAAGCCGAACTGCGGAAGGACTTTCTGGGCGGCCGGTTGGCTTCGGCGATGTGCGGGAGTGCACCGCTGTCAGAGGATATGCATGCGTTCGTGGAATCGCTCATGGACATCACGGTGAGCGACGGTTACGGCTCGACCGAGAACGCCGGCGGCATCATGCGCAACGGGAAGCTGGTGCGCCCACCGGTGACCGACTACAAGCTCGTCGACGTACCCGAACTCGGGTACTCCACCGCCGATCAACCGCATCCACGCGGTGAGCTGTATCTCAAGGCAACCACGCTGATTCCCGGGTACTACAAGCACCCCGAACTGTCGGCAGACATCTTCGATGCCGACGGTTTCTACAAGACCGGTGACGTGATGGCCGAGATCAGCCCGGATCACCTGGTCTACCTGGACCGCCGCAACAACGTCATCAAGCTGTCGCAGGGCGAGTTCGTGGCGGTGTCGAATCTGGAGGCCACCTACGCCACCAGCCCCTACATCCGGCAGATCTTCATATACGGCAGCAGCGAACAATCGTTCCTGCTCGCGGTGATCGTGCCCAACCCCGACGCCATCGGAGACGGTGATGCGCGCACGCTGATAGCCAACTCGATGCAGCAGCTCGCCGCCGACGCGCACCTGAACTCCTATGAGGCGCCGCGGGATTTCCTGCTGGAATCCGATCCGTTCACCCGAGACAACGGCCTGCTGTCCGGTGTCGGCAAGCTGCTGCGCCCCGCGCTGAAAGCCCACTACCTGGACCGGCTCGACGCCATCTATGCCGAGATCGCCGCCGGGCAGGACGATCAGCTCGACGACCTGAGGGCCGCCAGCCGCCACCAACCCACCATCGATACGGTGAGGGGAGCCGCCGTGGCGACGCTCGGTCTCGACACGACCGGCCCCGCGCCGTCGGCGGACGCGAAATTCATTGACCTCGGCGGGGATTCACTCTCCGCGTTCTCGTTCGCAACCATGCTGGAAGGTATCTTCGGCATCGACGTGCCGGTGCAGACCATCGTCAGCCCGACTGCGACGCTCGCGACCATCGCCGACCATGTCGACGGAGAACGGCAGTCGGCATCGACACGCCCCACGTTTGCATCCGTGCACGGACGCGGTGCAGAAGTCGTCCGGGCGGCGGATCTGACCCTGGACAAGTTCATCGACCCCGCCATCCTGGCTGCCGCGCCAGGGCTTCCCGCGCCGACCGCAACGATCAACACCGTCCTGATGACCGGGGCCAACGGCTATCTGGGCCGGTTCCTGTGCCTGGACTGGCTGGAACGACTGTCGCAGACCGATGGCCGCCTGATCTGTCTGGCCCGCGGGGCCGATCCGATCGCCGCCCGGCAGCGCATCGAAGCGGCCATCGACTCCGGCGACGAGGCCTTGTCGAAGCGGTTCCGCGAGTTGGCCGACGAACATCTCGAGGTACTCGTGGGTGACGTGGGAGCGGCGAACCTGGGAGTCGATACGCCGACCTGGAGCCGGCTCGCGGAATCGGTCGACCTCATCGTGCACTCAGCCGCATTGGTCAATCACGTGCTGCCCTACGGCCAGTTGTTCGGGCCCAACGCCCTCGGCACCGCCGAGATCATCAAGCTGGCCATCACCGGGCGACTCAAACCGGTCGACTACATCTCGACGGTGGCCGTGACGGCGCTGCCCGACAGCACGTACGTCGGCGAGGACGTGGATATTCGGGTGGCCAGCCCGTCGCGCTCCCTGGCCACGTCCTACGCCGGTGGCTATGCGACGAGCAAGTGGGCAGGCGAGGTGTTGCTGCGGGAAGCCAATGACCTCTGCGGACTGCCGGTCACGGTGTTCCGGTCGGACATGATCCTGGCGCACAGCACATATACCGGCCAGGTCAATGTCACCGACATGTTCACGCGCCTCCTCCTCAGCGTCGTCGCGACCGGCCTGGCCCCGAAGTCGTTCTACCAACTCGACTCGGCAGGAAATCGGCAACGCGCCCACTATGACGGGCTCCCCGCGGATTTCACGTCGGCGGCGATCACGACCCTGGGGGCGCGCGGCACCGCCGGGTACCACACCTACAACCTCCTCAACACTCACGACGACGGGATCTCCCTTGACCAGTTCATCGACTGGCTGATCGCCGACGGGCTGCCCATCGAACGCATCGACGACTACGACGAGTGGCGGAACGGGTTCGAGGACGCGATGAAGGTGCTGCCGGAGGACCAGCTCAAGAATTCGGTGCTGCCGCTGATGAGCGCATACGCCCACCCGGCGCCCCCGGCGGGCGGTACTGGTGTGCCCGCCGAAAAGTTCCGCGCCGCAGTGCAATCCGCCGAAATCGGGACGGACAGAGATGTGCCGCACCTGTCGCACGAGCTGATCGAGAAGTACATTGCCGATCTGCACCAGCTGGGCATGCTGGGCGGCATCGAAGCAGCGGGGCGATGACCCCTGCGGGCACCTTGGCGTGCTGCTCGGGTATCTCAGCGGTGTCGGACCGTGTTGGTTGGGGCGGGGCGCCTCGAACGCCCACGGTCAGGGCGCGACGGTTGTACTGCTCGGATCGATCAGAACCTTGGCGTGCGTCTCGGGGTCCCCGAGCGCCTCGAAAGCCGTTGCGACGCCCTCGAGTCCGACCGTTCCGGTGATCAGGGGCGAACCGTCCAGCTTGCCGTCGGCCAGCAGATACAGCGTGTCGCGAAACTCCAGCGGCGTGTAGCCGAACACGAACCGCATGTCGACCTCCTTGCTGATCGCCATCACCGGTCGCAGCTTGTCCTCGCCCATGCAGACACCAACCACCACGACGCGTGAGTTCAGCGGCGCCGCGCCGATCACGCCGTCGAGCATCCCTGGCACGCCGACGCATTCGAAGATGACCGGCCGTTTGGGGCCGGCCGCACCAAGAGCGTCCACCGCGCGGTAGACGTGTGACCACCCCGGCAGCCGGCGCAGCTTCTCCATCGACGCCATCCCGAGCTCGTACAGCGCGGGGGCGGTGGTGAGCACGCCCTTGGTGGCGGCCGCCCGCGCGTAGGGAGAGTCCACCGCGGGATCCACCACGACATCGGCACCACAGCGTGACGCGAGAGCTCTTCTCCCGGCGGAGAAGTCGCTTGCGATGACGGTGCGCACCCCGCGGACCTTCAGGTGGCTGATGACCGAGAGCCCAACGGGACCGCAGCCCACCACGATCGCGACGTCACGCTTGCCGATCTCGCTGCGGCGCACGGCGTGCAGCGCCACGGCCATCGGTTCGGTCAGCGCGGCGAGGTCGGGCGACAGGCCGTTGGGGACGACGAAGCTCATCGCCGCCTCCGCAAGCACCTGCTCGGCGTATCCGCCAGGCGCCAGCGGGGAAAGCCCGGTCAGGTGCACACCGCCGTTGGCCCGCAGCAACGGGAAGGACACGACGAGCGCTCCCTCGGTGAACGACTTGGCGACACCGCGGCCACGCTCGGCGACCTCACCGCAGAACTCGTGGCCCATCACGACGGGCGTATCGGCCCGCATGAAGTCCGGATAGCCGATCTCCGACATCACGTCTTCAAGCTCGTCGGCATGGTCCTTGGCGTGCAGATCGGATCCGCAGATCCCGCAGCGCCGCACCGCGAGGACGAGTTGGCCCTTCTGCGGCCGTGGATCGGGGAGTTCGACGACCTCGAGTGAGCCGTGTACGCAACTGACCGCCTTCACCGCAGCGCCTCCGCGGCATCGACGCGGCGCAACGCGTCGGCGGTCAGGTCCTTCAGCAAGGCATAGCCGTCGATGCCAAGGATGAGATCGGCCTCGGCGAGCAGCGACCGTAGGACATGGACCACGCCGTCGACACCGCCGAGTGCCATGCCGTATGCGTATGGCCGCCCGATACCGACGGCGGTGGCGCCAAGCGCGAGCGCCTTGACGATGTCGGCGCCGCTGCGGATACCGGAGTCGAATAGCACCGGCACCCCGGCGGCAGCCTCGACGACGCCGGGCAGGCAGTCGATCGCGGGCAGGCCGCCGTTGGCTTGGCGCCCGCCGTGATTCGAGCAGTAGATGCCGTCGACGCCACCGTCGATGGCGCGGCGGGCATCGTCGGGATGTTGGATGCCCTTGACCAGGAGCGGGAGCTTGGTCAGCGAGCGCAACCACGGCAAGTCATCCCAGGACAGCGAGTTGCCGAACACCGAGATCCACTTGAGGATCGCGCCCTGCGGGTTCTCCTCGGGTGTCTGCGGCAACGACGCGAGGAACACGGGATCGCTGGTGTAATTCGACAGGCAGTGCCCGCGCAGCTGCGGGAAGTTCGACGTCGAGAGGTCACGCGGACGCCAACCAGGCACCCACGTGTCGAGCGTGACGACGATGCCCTTGTAGCCGGCGGCCTCGGCACGCGAGACGAGGCTCGCGGCCAGGTCGCGGTCCGTCGGGGTGTAAAGCTGGAAGAAGCCTGGCGTATCACCGAACTCGGCGGCGACCTGCTCCAGCGGGTCGGCCGTCAGCGTCGACACCACCATGGGCACCCCGGTCCGGGCGGCGGCCCGCGCCGCGGCGAGGTCACCGTGACCATCCTGCGCGCATAGGCCGATGACGCCGATCGGCGCCATGAAGACCGGCGACGGAAGGGTCAGCCCGAATAGCTCGACCGACACGTCTCGTTCCTTGGCGCCGACGAACATCCGCGGCATCAGGCCCCAACGTTCGAAGGCCGTGACGTTGGCGCGCTGCGTGCGTTCATCGCCCGCGCCGCCCGCGACGTAGGACCACAACGACGGAGACATGGCGGCCTGGGCCTTGGCCTCGAGTTCTGCGAACGCCATCGGAAGCGACGGTAAAACGCCAGAAAGGCCTTGCAGATAGATCTCGAGCTGATAGTCACCGAATGCCATGGGCCAAGCGTGCCAGCCCAAGCTCACCCCGCGGTCTGAGACTCCGTTTTTGCCAGTTCGGCCTTCCACTGCCGGAACGTCTCTTCGGTGCGTCCACGCCGCCAGTAGCCGGATATCGACGCCCATTTCGCGTCGACGCCCCGCTCCTTGCGGATGTAGGACCGCAGGTTGTGCATTACGGCCTGGGCTTCACCGTGGATGAAGACCTGCACCTGGCCAGGCAGCCACTGGGCTTCCTTGACGGCCGCGATCAACGGCGCCTGGTCACCTGCCATCTCCTCGGGAACCAGATCGGCGCGGCCTCCGCGATAGATCCAGCGGATCTCCACGCCCGCGGGCGCGGTGAGCGTCAGCTCGTCGTCGGGGCCACTGACCTCGATGAACGCTTGCCCGACGGCGTCGGGTGCCAGTGCTTCGAGGGCAGCCCCGATCGCAGGCAATCCCGCTTCATCACCTGCCAGCAAGTGCCAGTCGGCCGCGGGGTCGGGTGCGTATGCGCCGCTCGGACCCATCAGATAGGCCGGGTCGCCAGGACTGACGGAACCCGCCCATGGGCCGGCCACCCCCTGCTCACCGTGGACGACGAAGTCGATGCTGATCTCGCGACGCTCGGTGTCGACGTGACGGACGGTATAGGTG
>NZ_JBOGDD010000654.1:0-19794 GCF_050701675.1 Mycobacterium sp.
GAGTGACATCACGTGGATCTCGAACGGGCCCGTCCGACCCTCTTCGTCGCGAAACTTCGTGAGGCGGTCGATGAGTCGGTCGAGCGCCTCGGGGTCACCGAGATCCCCGCCCCCGTGCATCCAGCCGTCGTTGCGCGCGGCACGTCGCAGCGCGACGTCGGCGTGTCCGCCGATCAGGATCGGCACCGGTTTGGTCGGCGCCGGTGTCATCTTGATCTTGGGGATGTCATAGAACTCGCCGTGATACTCGAAGTAGTCGCCGGTGGTCAGGCCCCTGATGATGTCGATGCACTCGTCCATCCGCTTGCCGCGCTTGGCGAACGGCACACCCATGATCTCGTAGTCCTCGGGCCATGGGCTGGTGCCGACGCCGAGGCCGAGTCGGTTGTCGAACAACGCCGCCAGCGAGCCGGCCTGCTTGGCGACCAACGCGGGCGGCCGGATCGGAAGCTTGAGCACGAAGATGTTGAAGTGCAGCTTCGTCGTCACCGCGGAGAGCGCCCCGATCAGCGCGAACGATTCGATGAAGTCCTTGCCATCAAGGAATTCGCGGTTGCCGTCCTCGGTGTACGGATACGTCGAGTCCGACTCTTCCGGGTAGGCGATGCTGTCGGCAATGGTCATCGCGTGATACCCGGCCTCGTCGGCAGCCTTCGCCAACGGGATGTAGTGCTTGGGATCGGTCATGGCTTCCGCATAGGTGAACCGCATGAGCCAATACTAGAACGTGTTCTAGTTCGCCGTCAGTGGAATGGCGGAGCGCCCTCGCCTGCCACCGAGTAGGTACCCCATGGCGTGCGCTCCGTGATACGCCCATGCGCGCAGCGGTCACCGATGGTCAGCGACACGCGTGGCGTCGTGAGTACGTCGTCGGGAATCGACTCGAAAACCGTGCCGCGCCAGTGATATCGGCCGTCGACGGGGTCGAGGTGTCCGGTTAGTCGGACCCGAACGGGGTGGTCGGCGTCCGCGACCCGCAGTACGGCGGGCCCGTCGTACACGTCATCGGCGTGGCCTTCGGGCTCGGCGACGGCTTCCGCGCGAGTCGCGTCGGACGCTTTCTGGGGCAGGAAGTGAGTGCGACGCCAGAGCCTGCGTGCGATCGGACCCATCAGTCCGACCTCGTCGAGGAACGCGGCCAGCGGCGCGAACCCGAGGATCTGAACGTCGTGGCGGTGCGGACTGTGCCTCGCGATCCGTCGCGTCTCCCGGCCTGGCATGCCTGCGCGGCGGTACTGCGCGGGGTTGGAGAACAGGAATTGGAAGAACAGCCCGCCGACACCGTTGAGGTTGGCCACCCACATCCGGTTGAGCCGCCGCATGCCGCCGACATGCCTGCGCAACCCGTCGCGGGCGAACTGGATGTGTCGCGCCTCCTCGGTGACGTGAATCCGCATCAGCCGCTGGATGATTGGCTGAAGGTCGGGATCGTCCATCATCTGCCGTTGCAGCGAGTCGAAGATCTCCTCGCCGATCAGCGCGGCCACCCACAGCAACGAGCCGCGGAAGGTCAGGGGCAGCGCATTGATGATCATCCGCTGGTAGAGCTTGGGTCGCATGGCCTTGGCGCCGAGCTTCTCGATCGCCTGGCCGAACATCACCATGTGCCGGGTCTCGTCGCCCATCTCCGTCAGCGCGTAGTGCGTGGCGCGAGCGGTCGGGTCCTGGTGCATCAGGTCGCGGAGCAGCGCCTGGTTGAGGATGTTCTCGAACCAGATGCCCGCCGACAGCGTGTTGACCAGTTCCTGGCGGGACAGTTCGATCTGCTGCTCACGGGTCATGGCGTCCCACAGCGGCGTGCCATAGATCGACACCGACTTCGGCGGCAGGAAGTACTTGTCGGGGTCCAGAGGCGCGTCCCAGTCGATGTCGACGATCGGCTCGTAGGACTTCTTGACCGACCCCCGAAGCAGGCGCTCGGAGAAATCCTCGCGGGTGGGGGCGTTGGTACGCCTGACCGCGTCAGAGGAAAGAGTCATCGTCGACCTCCCTTCGGCTGGGCATCGTGCACCCCTATGCTAGGCAACCTAATGACGCCGCGCTCGAGATGTCAATACCCCGGGTACCGGGTACTGGAGGTTCCGTGACGCGCCGAATCCACGTCATCGGCATCGGAGCGGGCGACCCCGAGTACGTGACGGTGCAGGCCATCGAAGCGCTCAACGACGTCGACGTCTTCTTCGCGATGGACAAGGGCGCCACCAAGGACGACCTGGTGGCCCTGCGGCGCGAGATCTGCCTGCGCTTCATCCGCGAACCCGGCTACCGGTTCGTCGAGCTGCCCGACCCGTCGCGCGCTCAGACGGGTGACTACCGGCAGCGCGTGGCCGACTGGCACGCCGCCCGCGCCGACGTCTGGGCGCAGGCACTCCTCGAGGAGCTGCCCGACGACGGTGTCGGTGCCTTCCTGGCGTGGGGCGACCCGTCGTTGTACGACAGCACGTTGCGCATCCTGGACATGGTGGCTCGACGCCTGGACTTCACCTATGACGTCATCCCCGGCATCACCGCGATTCAGGCACTCACGGCCCGACATCGCATCCCGCTCAACGACGTCGGCGAGCCGGTCCTCATCACCACCGGCCGAAGGCTTCGCGAGGAGGGGCTGCCTGGTGCGGCCGTGGTGATGCTCGACGGCGACTGCGCGTTCCTCGAATGCCCGCCCGCGACCCAGATCTGGTGGGGTGCCTACCTCGGCACGCCGGATGAACTCCTCTTCGACGGCACGGTCGGCGAGGTGGGCGAGCGCATCGCACGGGTGCGGGCCGACGCCAGGGAGCGCCACGGCTGGATCATGGACACCTACCTGCTTCGGCCGGGCTGAGTGCCGTTGCCCGAGTGGGGCGAAGCTGGTAGCCGGGGCGCAGTGCGGCCAGTGAGACGTCACCGTCGTAGTGCGCGACGACCCGCCAGTCCATCACGCGATGCCACCAGGCGGGAATCAGTGCCAGCACCATCATCGTGGCGTAGCCGCTTGGTAGTTGTGGCGCTTCCTCGGAATGGCGTAGCGCCTGGTACCGACGAATCGGATGGGCATGGTGGTCGGAGTGCCGCTGAAGGTGGAACAGAAAGACGTTGGCCACCACGGTATTGCTGTTCCAGCTGTGCGAAGGGCGCACGCGCTCGTAGCGGCCGTCGGCGTCCTTCTGCCTGCGTAGCCCATAGTGCTCCAGGTAGTTGACGGTCTCGAGCATGCAGAACCCGATGACGGCCTGTCCGATGAGGAACGGCAACACGATGCTGCCGAACCACGCCATCAGGCAGGTGAAGAGGATGGCGCTGAGCAGCCAGGCATTGAGGACGTCGTTGCGTAAACTCCAGGGGGAGTTGTTCATTCGCTTGAATCGCGCCCGCTCGAGCTGCCAGGCCGAGCGCACTCCGCCGACGACCGATCGCGGAATGAACCGGTAGAGGCTCTCGCCGAGCCGTGAGCTCGCAGGGTCCTCGGCCGTCGCCACGCGCGCGTGGTGTCCCCGGTTGTGCTCGACGAAGAAGTGCCCGTAACACGTTTGGGCCAGCGCGATCTTGCTCATCCGGCGTTCGAGCGGCGCCCGTCTGTGGCCCAACTCGTGGGCGGCGGAGATCGCCACTCCGCCGGTGATACCCACTGCCGCCATCAGTCCGAGTTTGTCGACCACGGTCATGGTCAGCCAGCCGCCGCCGCTCCACAACCAGCAGGCAAAGGCCAGCGAAAGGTACTGGCCAGGAAGGTAGAGGTAGGTGATCAAGCGGTAGAAGCGGTCGTCCTCGAGCGACGCCAACACCTGATCGGGCGGGTCGTCGGAATCGGTGCCGACGATGCGGTCGAGGAGCGGAATCACGACGAACGCCACGATCGGGCCCAACCACCAGAACACTCTCGACCCTGTGGTGTGGACGGCGATCCACGACCCGCAGACGAGCGCTGGAATCACGGCACCCAGTAGCCACAGATACCGCTTGGGGTCTCGCCACGTCGGAAGGACCTTGGACTGGCGGCCCGCGGCGTCTCGGCAGTCGGGTCCCATCGCCCACTCCCAACGTTTCTAAGAGTATTGCTATCCAAGTTCTCGCAAACTATAAACTTAGGATAACGATATGTTCAACCCCTGAGATGATCGTCGCTGTCGAGCGGTTGATCCGCGCTTCGAGGAGATGAAAACCTAGGTTAAACCACTAGAAGCCTCCGCGGTCTGCTACCCGAGATGGTTACTGTCGAACGCGCCACTGCTTGAACTATCACGTTAATATGCACAAATAGTTAATTACCATGAGTTCGCCAATCGGAGGTATCCGAAATGCTGTCGAGAAGGAATTTCCTGGGTGTCGCCGCGGCGGGCATGGTGGCAGGCGCCACGGGTGCCGGATTCCTCACCAAACTGACGGCTGAGGCATCACGACCGATCGGACGTCGGCACTACCCGGCGATCGTGGTCGGCAGTGGATACGGGGGCGGAGTGTCAGCGCTTCGCCTGGGCCAGGCCGGCGTCGAGACGCTGATTCTGGAGAAGGGCAGGCTGTGGGACACCCCTGACGCCGACGGCAAGCGGTTCACCAGAATGCTTCCCGCCGACACCCGTGCCGGCTGGTTCTCCAAGGTGCCGCCGAGCCTGGTGCCGTCCTTTCAGGGCATCTCGGTCGAGGCCGTCGCCGAGCACGCGCCGTCCTCCCAGCCGGTGCAGGCTGGCATCTGTGACAAGTCAGTCCACGGCGCGCACAACGTGTTTCGCGGAGTTGCGGTGGGCGGCGGATCCATGGTCAATGCGGGTATCGCCGCCATTCCGACGACGGCGCAGATTCAGACTGCGTTCCCGGACATCGGCGTCGCACAGTTCCTTGGCATCTACCTCGAACGCGCAAAGGCCATGTTGCGGATCAGTCACCGTGACATGGACTGGTTCGAGCAGACGCCGTACTACCAGTACGCGCGGGTGGGCCGCAGGTACGCGGCGGCGGCCGGTTACGGAGTCGACTACAACGGCAGCTCCTACAGCTTCGACTACATGCGCCAGGAGGAGGCGGGCAGGGTTCCACGCTCGGCGCTGGACTTCGAGCAGCAGTACGGGAACAACCACGGCCGGTTCGGAAGCGTGGACCAGACCTACATCGCGGCAGCGCTGGCCACCGGCAAGGTGCACCTGCAGGCGCTGACCGAGGTGACGGCGGTTCGGCGGGAGCGATCCGGCGAGTACGTGGTGTCGATCCGCCAGATCGACAGGTGGGGCAACGAGATGGGCCGCGACGAGTTGGGCTGCAGCCAGCTGTATCTCAGCGCCGGCGTGCTCGGCACCACCGAGATCCTGCTGCGGGCGCGGGAAACCGGTGGGCTTCCCGACCTCAACGACGAGATCGGCCGCGGGTACGGCAACAACGGCGACGTCATGGTCTCCCACATGCTGGCGCCCACCGACCCGGCGGGTACGCAGCAGTCGCTGATGGGAATGATCAACCTCGACGGTCGCGACGACCCCGACAACCCCGTCTACGCCAGCATGTTCTCGATCCCGCTACCCATCGAGACGTTCGCTCTCGGGTATTACGTCATGGTCAAGACCGGAGATCGCGCCGACATCACCTACGACCGCGCCTCCGACACCATCGCGATCGGCTGGCCCGAGGAGCACGCCGAGAACCTCACCGCGCGGGCGACGTCCGTGTTCGACAAGGTCGTGCACGCCAATGGCGTCGACTACCGCGACGACATCTTCGAGGGGAAGGTATTCGCGCCCAACACGGTTCACCCGCTCGGCGGGTGTGTGCGAGGACGCGCCACCGACGCCTTCGGTCGGGTGGCCGGCTACGACGGCCTCTACGTCAACGACGCCTCGCTGATCCCCGGCTACCTCGGCTGCAACCCGTTCATGTCCATCACGGCTCTCGCCGAACGCAACATCGAGGGGATCCTCCAGAATCGTCGATGAACGCCTCGCTACGGCGGGTTGAGGAGCGCCCGGATCCACACCTGAGACAGTGTGTGCACGACGGTGTCCTCGTCGAAGGCGGGTCCGGCGCGGTCCCGTCAAGCGGCGTGACAGGATCTGTCCGTGGTTCGGTTCCTTCTTCGCGCGGCCGTCACGGGCGTCGCCCTGTGGGTCGTCACCAAGTTCGTTGCCGGAATCGAATTCGTCGGCGGTGACTCGACGCTGCAGAGGGTTGGCATCGTCTTCGTCGTCGCGGTGATCTTCGGACTGGTCAACGCGATCATCAAGCCGATCGTGCAACTCATCTCGATCCCGCTGTACATCGTGACCCTCGGCCTCATCCACGTCGTCATCAACGCCCTCATGTTGTGGATCACCGCCAGGATCACCGAGAACACCACGCACTGGGGTCTGTACATCAACGACTTCTGGTGGACGGCCATCTGGGCGGCCATCGTGCTGTCGATCGTCAGTTGGCTGCTGTCGCTGGTGGTTCCCGACTAGCGACTAGGCCTGGGCGTCTTGAACTTTCCGGTGTCGATGATCGCCTGGATCGCGCCGAGCGGCGGGGCGGGGACGTCGAGTGCAGGGCGGTCGGTGGCGCGCAGTCCGTCGAGCATCATGTGCAGGTAGCGCCGCCACAGTTGCGGTTCGATGCGGCGGGCCATCTCGTATGCCGGTCCCATCATCACCAGCAGGGCGGCGACGTCCTGGGGGGTGGCGTCGGTACGGACGGCACCTGCCCGGGCGGCGCGCTCGAACAGCTCGGTGACCGCCGCGATGATGTCGGGCCAGATCCGGGCCTGGCCATCGGCGTCGCCGCGACCGGTGAGGCTATCATGCAGCCCACGGTCGGCAGCCTGGCGTTCCGCGGTGTGCTCGAAGAAGTCGACGAGGGCGCCCCAGGGGTCGGCGATCAGCAGGGCCCGTCGCGCGTCGGCGGCGATCTGCTCGGTGGCGTCGTTGAGGATCTCCGCGGCCAGCGCCTGCTTGTTGGGGAAGTGCCGGTAGGCAGTGCCGACGCCGACGCCTGCGTGACGGGCGACGTCGTCCAGCGTGGCGTTGAAACCGTTTTCGGCGAACACCTCTCGGGCGGCGGCGAGAAGGAGTGCGCGGTTTCGGACGGCATCCTTGCGCGCCACCGGTCAGGCCAACCCGTGCGCGACGAGGCTGCCTGCGCAGTCGACCACGGTCTGCGCGGCCGGCCGGGACTGCCAGCCCAGCAGTCGTTGCGCCTTTTCTGTCGTGTGTCTGTTGCGACGTCCCAGCGAGACGGTGATGTCGCGTAGCGACGGGTCGAAGATCGACGTCAGGCGCACCACCCAGTCGGGCAGCTGGCGGGTGGCGACCTTCGCGCCCGCGGGGCCGAGTTGCTCCTTGAGCGTTCGGGCCATCTGCCGCATCCACATGAATTCGCCAGTGGCGAGGAATCTTTGGCCCGCCGCCTCGGGAGCCAGCATGGCGCGAACGTGGATGTCGGCCAGATCGCGGACGTCCACGATCTCCAGACCGATCCGCGGGATACCAGGCATGGTTCCCTTGAGCATGCGCTCGACGATGCGCACCGAACCGATCGAATCCGTCGACTGAATCGGCCCGAACACCGCCCCGGGCAGGATCGTGGCCAGCGTCATCGGCCCGTCGTAGGAAGCCATGAAGTCCCAGGCCGCCTTCTCCGCCACCGTCTTCGCGCGCCGGTAGGGGATGAGCGCCGGATCGTCCGGATCGGTCCACAGGGTCTCGTCGGTGACGCCCTCCTCGGCGTAGGAGGACGGGCTCGACGCGTTGGCGGCCGAGGTCATGACGACGCGTTTCACGCCTGCGGCAGCCGAGGCGCGAAGGACGTTCAGTGCGCCGTCGCGGGCCGGGGTCAACATGTCGTCGCCCGACAGCGGAGAGGCCACGTGGAGCACGTAGTCCACGCCGTCGACGGCCGCCGCCCAACCGTCCGCGGACGTCAGGTCGGCCACCGCGAGGCTCAAGCGGTCGGCCGGCGCGGCCACTGCGTCGCGCACGGTGCGCTCCCTTGCGGCGTCGCGGACGGTGGTGCGTACCTGGTAGCCCCTCTCGACGAGCGCGGCGATGCACCATCCGGCGATGTAGCCGGTACCGCCGGTCACCAGCACGGTTTCGGTCACCGGATCCTCCAAGCGTAAACGGAGATAGTTTCTCCGTTTAGTACGGTAACGCTCGGATCGGCTGCCAGCAAGGCGGCGTATCGTCGCGCCCGTGGCTCCCGAGATGAACCGCCGCACCTTCGTCGGCGCCTCGATCACCGTCAGTGGAGTAGTCGCCGCCGCGTCCCTGGCGTCGGGATGCGAGGCGGACACCGTGCCCGCCGAGGGCCAGACCGTCCAGGTGCACGTGCGGATCAACGGCGAGGACAAGGACGTCGACGTCGACACCAGGACGTCGCTGCTGGACATGCTGCGTGAGCGCGTCGGCCTGACCGGCACCAAGAAGGGCTGCGATCAGGGCGCCTGCGGAGCCTGCACCATCCTGCTCGACGGCAAGCGGGTGAACTCCTGCCTGACCCTCGCGGTCATGCACGACGGCGCCGAGGTCCGCACCATCGAAGGGGTTGCGGACAACGGCAGACTGCACCCCCTTCAGCAGTCGTTCATCGACACCGACGCCTTTCAATGCGGCTATTGCACGTCCGGGCAGATCATGTCCGGACTCGGCTGCATCGAGGAGGGGCACACCGGATCAGACGAGGAGATCCGGGAGTGGATGAGCGGCAACATATGTCGCTGCGGCGCCTACACCAACATCGTCACCGCCGTGGCGGCGGCGGCGAAGAAGGCCTGACCCCGGTGTTCCCGTTCACCTTCACCACGGCCGTCGACGAGAAGTCTGCGCTTGCCGCGGGCAGGTCGGGTGCCCGTTACATCGCGGGCGGCACCACGCTCGTCGACCTCATGCGCGTGACCGTCGAGCGGCCCGGCGCCGTCGTGGACATCAACGCACTGCCATACCGCAACGTCGAACTGGACGCCAACGGCCTGCGGATCGGATCGTTGGTCCGGATGACCGACCTGGCCGGCGACCCGCGGGTACGACGTGAATTCCCGGTCATCTCACAGGCATTGGAACTCAGCGCATCGGCTCAACTGCGCAACATGGCCTCGATCGGTGGCAACCTCATGCAGCGTCCGCGGTGTCTCTACTTTCGCGACGTGTCGGCGAACTGCAACCGGCGCGCCCCAGGCACCGGGTGCTCGGCGGTGGGCGGCCTCAACCGCACCCACGCCATCCTTGGCACCAGCGACCAGTGCGTGGCCACCCATCCCTCCGATCTGGCGGTCGCGCTGGTCGCCCTCGACGCGGTCGTTCTGACCCGCGACGCCACCGGGGACAGACGCATCCCGATCGCCCGGTTCTTCCGCCAGCCCGGTGCCACCCCGGATCGCGAACACGACTTGCGCGCAGGTGAACTCATCGTCGGTATCGAAGTCCCGACCGGGCCCGAGATGCGGCGGTCGGGCTACCTCAAGGTCCGCGACCGGCAGTCCTACGAGTTCGCGCTGGCATCGGCAGCGGTCGCCCTGAACATCGACGCGGGGATGGTCAGGGCCGCACGGGTGGCGGTCGGCGGGGTGGCGACCGTGCCGTGGCGCCTGCCGGCCGTCGAACGGGCTCTCGTCGGACGGCCGGTGACGGCGGCTCTCTGGCGCGACGCGGCATCCCACGCGGCGGACGGTGCGAAGCCATTGTCCGGCAACGGCTTCAAGGTTCAGCTGGTGCAACGCGTCGTCGAGCGTCAGCTGAGTACGGTGGCAGGACTGCCGTGACGTACCCCGCGCGCATCCCCGACGCAGCCGTCGGCAACCCCATGGCCCGGGTGGACGGCACCCTCAAGGTGACCGGCGGCGCCCACTACGCCGCCGACAACCCCGTCCCCGACTTCGCGCATGCGGTCCTGGTGTGCAGCACCGTCGCGTCCGGGTCGGTCGACCGCATCGACCCTGCGGCCGCCGTGAAGTCGCCGGGCGTGCTGCGCGTGCTGACGGACTTCGAGGGCGTGAAACTGCCCTACGACATCCGCCGGGTCGCGTTCTTCGGCCAGCCGGTCGCGGTGGTCGTGGCCGAGACGTTGGAGGCGGCCAGCCACGGCGCCGCGCTCGTCGACGTCCGCTACACGGGCCAGGACCAGAACACGGACATCGATGCACCGCAAGCGATCCCGCAACCCGGTCACAACCAGGTCGACTACTCGCGCGGCAACCCGGAAGCCGGGCTGCGCAATGCGGCCGTCGTCACCGACGCCCTGTACGAAATCGCGCGCAACAACCACAACCCGATGGAACTGCCGTCGACCGTGGCGCATTGGGACGGCAACCGGTTGACGGTGTGGGACAAGGTGCAGTCCATCGTCGGGGCGCAGGAGGCCCACGCCGAGGCGCACGGCGTTCCCATCGACAACGTGCGGGTCATCTCGCCGTTCGTCGGCGGAGCGTTCGGCAGCGCAGGCCAGATCTGGCCACACCAACTCCTGACGTCGTTCGCGGCGAGGAAGATCGGCAGGCCCGTCAAGCTGGTGCTCACCCGAACGCAGACCTACGCCGGAATCGGTTACCGGCCGACCAGCAGGCAGCGCCTTGCGATCGGCGCCGATTCGACCGGCCGGATCAGCACGATCGTTCACGAAGGTCGCACCGAGACCGCGCGCTACGCCACGTACGAGGACGGCCTGACCGCCTCGCCGAAGTTCATGTACACCAGCCCGAACATGCGCTCCACCTACCGGGTGGTGCCGTTGGACGTGAACCTGCCCACGTACATGCGTGGACCGGGAGCCACGACGGGAACGTTCGCACTCGAGTCGGCGATGGACGACCTCGCCCACCGCGTCGGCGTCGACCCGATGGAGCTGCGGTTGCGCAACGAGCCCGACCACGACCAGACCGACGGGCTGCCGTTCTCCACCAGGCGGCTCGACGAGTGCCTGCGGCGCGGCGCCGACGAATTCGGCTGGGCGCGCCGCAATCCGACGCCGCGCGCGGTACGCGACGGTGACCGCCTGATCGGCATCGGGATGGCCGCCGCGGGCTATCACACCAGCCGCAGCGAATCGGACGCGATGGCCAGGATCAACGCCGACGGCACCGCGGACGTGCAGACCGCCACCAGCGACATGGGTCCTGGGACCTACACCTCGATGACCCAGGTCGCGGCCGACGCGCTGGGCCTTCCCGCCGATCGCGTCCGGTTCGCGCTTGGGGACAGCAATTATCCGAAGGCTCCTTCGCATTCGGGCTCGAGGACGATGGCCAGTGTCGGCTCCGCGGTGTTCACCGTCGGCAACACGCTGCGCGACAAGGTGATTCGCACGGCGGTCGTGGATCCGGGCTCACCGCTGCACGGCGTCCCGCCGGAGGCCGTCACGGTTGCCGACGGGCGGATGTTCGTCACCGCGGACCCGGCCAGGGGCGAGGGCTATCGGGACCTTCTACGACGGCGCGGCTGGCCCAGCATCGACAGCACCGGCAACTGGTCGCCCGACGACGCCGACGAGCGATTCTCCATGTACGCCTACGGCGCCGTGTTCGCCGAAGTGGCCGTTGACGATTCGCTGGGTTTCGTCCGCGTGCGGCGCATCCACGCCTGCTACGACGCGGGCCGGGTGGTCAACCCGAGACTCGCGCACAGCCAGGCCATCGGCGGCATGGTCGGCGGAATCGGGATGGCCCTGTTGGAGGGCACCGAGCTGGACCACCGCGACGGCCGCATCGTGAACGCGAACATGTCCGACTACCTGGTGCCGGTCAACGCGGACGTACCCGCGCTGGACGCCACCTTCCTGACGGCTCGCGACACGGTGGCGAATCCCATCGGCGTGAAGGGCCTCGGCGAGATCGTCATCGTCGGCGTCCCCGCCGCGATCGCGAACGCCGTGTTCAACGCGACCGGCAAGCGCGTGACGAACCTTCCGATCCGCTTGGAGAATCTGCTCTAACCTGGAAGGCGTGCCGGAACTACCCGAGGTCGAAGCGCTTGCCGACCACCTCCGCCGTCACGCCGTCGGGCTGACCGTCGGTCGCGTCGACGTCGCAGCCCTTTCCGTGCTCAAGACGTTCGACCCGCCGATCACCGCGCTCTACGGTCAGACCGTCACCGGCGCCAACAGGTGGGGTAAGTACCTGGGCCTGCAGGTGGGCGACCTGCACCTCATCACGCATCTCTCGCGGGCCGGTTGGCTGCGGTGGTCGGACGCGTTGTCGGCGACGCCGCTGCGGCCGGGCGGCAAGAGTCCCATCGCGCTGCGCGTCCACCTCGGCAAGCCGGCGGATTCGGGGTCTGATGTCGCCGCCGGGGCGGCTCCGGTCGGATTCGACCTCACCGAGGCGGGCACCCAGAAGCGGCTCGCCGTCTGGCTGGTCGACGATCCGCTCAAGGTGCCGCAGATCGCCTCGCTCGGACCCGATGCGTTGTCGCTGGGCCCAGACGAATTGGCCGCCGTGCTCAAGGGCAATACCGGACGCATCAAGGGCGTGATCACCGACCAGAAGGTGATCGCCGGAATCGGCAACGCCTACAGCGATGAGGTCCTGCACGTCGCGAAGCTGTCGCCGTTCGCGACCGCGGGCAAGCTCACCGATGCGCAACTGGGCACGCTGCACGACGCGATGATCACCGTGCTCACCGATGCGGTCACACGGTCGGTCGGTCAGGGCGCCGCGACGCTCAAGGGGGAGAAGCGCTCTGGGCTGCGGGTGCACGCCCGCACCGGTCTGCCGTGCCCGGTGTGTGGCGACACCGTGCGCGAGGTTTCGTTCGTCGACAAGTCGTTCCAGTATTGCCCGACCTGCCAGACCGGCGGCAAGATCCTGGCCGACAGGCGAATGTCCAAGCTGCTCAAGTAATCGCACTGATCTTGCGCGTCTCATCGCGACTTCTGCACTATGGTCGCGATTTCGTTCGAAGCGCGACCGTGGCGCAGAACTCGGCGGCTGGAAGACGGTCGAAACCCCCGGCGACTGCAATGTGGCGACCGGACCCCTCGTGACGGTCGCCATTCCCCCAAGGCAGTCGCCGGGGGTGGCCTTTCAGCGCATCCGCGTCAGGTGGTGTGCACGATCAGCACGTCGACCTTCGCCTTGCGCGAGATGGTGGCGGGCACCGATCCGAGCAGACGCCCGGTGATGGTGCCAAGTCCGACGCTGCCCACCACCAACAGGTCCGCATGGACTTCGTCGGCCAGGTCGACCAGCGCCTCGACGGGTGCGCCGAGGATTGCGCGCTCCTTGATGTCTGCCGCGCCCGCCTCCTTCGCCCGGTCGCGAGCATCACGCAAGAGCGCATAGACCGGCGCGTTGCCCACCATCTTGTAGCCCTCGTCCTTGAGGATGTCGGCATAGTGCGTGTCGACCGCATGGGGGAAGTACGCACTCGCCACGATCAAGTCTGCGTTGGCGGCGGCGGCGATCGCCCCTGCTCGATCCACGGCGCGCAGCGACGAGTCCGAGCCATCGGTGCCAACCACCACGGTCCGATAGACGCTCATTTCGTCCTCCTAGATGTGCGATGTCAATGCCCATGACGGGCGGCTTTCCTCAGCTCACCGTCTGGCCCGCACCAAGGCAACCTCGTCGACGAAGTGGAGTAGTCGACTACTCAGGGGTGCGCGGCGAGCCGGCCGAACAATCGAGCCATGACCAACACACTGACGTGTACCGATGTCGGAGCTCTGCCATTGCCGCCAAAGAATCCACTGCGCTATGGAGAGAGGCTCCGGGCTGCGCGTGCCTTCGACAGCGGTCCGGAGACGCTGCGCGATGCAGGCGGTCCGGTGACCAGAAGCGTTCTTGGGCCTCGGCGGCTGGTGCCACCGCTGGTCTTCGTCACCTCACCGCAGGGCGCCCACGACGTCCTCGGTCGCACCGACGCGTTCGCAGACCGCGGAGAGGCGCCTCTCGCCAAGGAGTTTCGGCGCCTGCTTGGCGGCAACCTGTTGGTTCTGCCGCACGATGAATGGTTGCCGCGGCGGCGCGCTCTGCAACCGATGTTCACCAAGCAACGGGTTCCGCGGTTCGCGGGCCACATGGCCGAGGCCGCCGAGCAGGTCTGCCATGGCTGGGGAGACGATGACGTCGACCTCGACCGGCAGTGCCGAAGCTTGACCCTGCGCGCACTGGGCCGTTCGGTGCTCGGCCTCGACCTCGACGAGCGGGCCGACGCGGTGGGGCCTGCGCTTCGCACCGCGCTCGAGTGGCTGACCGACCGCGCGGCGCGGCCGGTGCGAGCTCCGCGTTGGCTGCCGACCCCGGCCCGGCGACGTGCCCGTGCCGCCAACCGAGCCCTGCACGAACTCGCCGAGGAGATCCTCGACAACTGCCGCGCCGATGCGACCGTCGACGCGCCGTTGGTGCGCGCTCTGATCGAGGCGACGGACCCGCGGACCGGTTTGCCGCTGACCGACGGGGAGATATGCGACGAGCTGGTCTTGTTCATGCTCGCCGGACATGACACCACCTCGACGACGATCTCGTACGCGCTGTGGGCATTGGGCCACCACCGCGAGCTACAGGACCGGGTGTTCATCGAGGTGGCCGAACTCGGTGACCGCCCGCTGACGACGGATGACGTGCCGCGGCTGGGGTTCACCGTTCAGGTGCTCCACGAGGCGCTGCGGCTCTGCCCGCCGGCGGCCAGCATGTCGAGGATGGTGATGCGCGACATCGAGGTCGACGGCTTCCGGGTGCCGGCGGGCACGCTGGCCGTCGTCGGGGTCTACGCCATGCACCGCGACCCCGCATTGTGGGACGACCCGCTCGAATTCGACCCCGATCGGTTCAGCCCGCAGCGCTCCGGAGGCAGAAGCCGTTGGCAATACCTGCCATTCGGTGGCGGACCGCGCTCGTGCATCGGTGATCACTTCGCCATGTTGGAGGCCACACTCGCACTCGCCACCATCGTTCGGCGGGTCGACATTCAGTCGCTGGACGGTGATTTCGCCACCGAAGTGCCGTTCACCGCCGTCGCCGCAGGCCCGATCCTGGCGCGAGTTCGGCAGCGGATCTAGCCCGCAGGGGGTGCGGCGAGAGTTATAGTCCGCCCGTGGGCGGTGGGGGTCCGTTGACGGGACGCGACAGTGAGCTGGCGTTGATTCGCCGTGCGCTGGGTGGCATCGGGGGCTACTCCGGTGTCGCGATCGTCGGAGCCGCGGGAGTCGGCAAGACCCGGCTGGCCCGTGAAGTCGTCGCCAGTGCCGCCGCTGCCGGTGAACAGACGAAGTGGATCGTCGGCACCAACTCCGCGCGGCAGATCCCGTTGGGCGCCTTCACCTCGTCGATGGGCGAAGGTATATCCGATCCGCTGTCGAACGTGCGACGCATCATCAATTCCTTTGTTGCGCAGCAGCGAAAGGGGCGAGTGCTGATCGGCGTCGACGATGCTCACCTCCTCGATGGGCTGTCCGCCCACGTCGTGCATCAACTGGCTCAGTCGCGGGCCGCGCGACTGGTGGTCACGCTGCGGACGGGTGGAACGGAGCCGGACGCGGTGACCGCGTTGTGCAAGGACGGGTTGCTCGCCAGGCTCGACCTCGAGCCGCTGTCGCTGGACGCCACCCGCACCGTGATCGAGACGACCGTTGGTGGGCCGGTGGACTCCCATAGTGCCCAACGGTTTTGGAAACTCACCGGCGGCAACGCGCTGTTCCTGAGGCAGCTGCTGAAGGACCAGGTTGCGGCGGGGCGCCTGCAGCGGGCGGCCGGTGTGTGGATGTGGGACGAGGACGCCGCGGTGTCACCCAACATCGGCGACGTGGTGGGCAGCCAGCTGAGCCTGCTGACGCCGGAACTGTCGCTCGTCGTCGACACCCTGTCGCAGTGCGAGCCGCTCGACGTCGAGCTGTTGTGCGACCTCGCGACCCGCCGTGATCTCGAGGTCGCCGAGCGGATGCATCTGGTCACCGTCGAGCGGACGGGCGGCACTCTGTCGGCTCGGCTGGCGCACCCGCTGTTCGGTGAGATTCGGCGGGCGACCGCCGGTGAAATGTACCTATCCGGGATCCGAGGGAGGTTGGCACAGCGGCTGGCGAAGGACGCTGACCGCGACATGCAGGCGACGGTGCGCAGGGCACTGCTTGCGCTGGAATCGGATCTCGACCCGGACCCGCAGCTGTACCTGGAATCGGCCCGGTTCGCGATGACCCTGCTCGATCTGCAGTTGGCCGAACGCTTCGCCACCGCCGCTGCGAAGTGTGGGAGCTCCGAGGCCGCGTCCGTCCGGGCGATGAACCTGGTTCTGCAAGGGCGCGGTGAGCAGGCCGAGACGCTGCTGCGTGAGATGAGCCAGGACGGTCCGGACAGCCACGGATGGGCAACGGTTCGGGCGGCCAACCTGATCTGGATGCTCGGCAGACCTGGCGAGGCCTCGGCAATCCTCGACGAGCTCGGCACCCACGACGAGTCGCCGGCGGAGTGGGCCGAGCGGTCGGCGGTCGAAGCCTGCGCCGACGCGGTGTCGGCGCGTTGTGAAGCCGCGGCCGTGAAGGCTCGGGCGGCGCTGCAGTTCGAGATGCTTCCGGACTTTCACGCGATGATGGCGTCGGTGGCGCTGGTGATGGCCGAGGGCGCGCTCGGTGAGATCGATGGGGTGTCCGACGTCTTCTACCGCGCACTGGAGATGGCCACCAGCTCCTTCCAGGCTTCGCACCTGAGGTTCTGGCTGGGCAGTGTCTACGCCAGGGCATGCCGGTTGACCGGCCGCCTTGGCGACTGCGTGGAATCAGCGAAGCAGTTGGCCGACTCGGCACGCGACGTGCCCGGTCTTGCGTACGCCAATCTGTCCTTCCTGCTTGGCCATGCCGAGCTGGCCCGTGGGGATCTCCTCGGCGCGGTCAAGATCCTGCACGAGGCGCTTGCCGGAGTCGAGAAGCACGGCGTCACAACGGGTTTGCATCCCGCATGCTGCTTCGCGCTGGCCGAGGCGCATGCCAAGCTGGGACAACCGGTCGAGGCGATGTCGGCGCTGTCGGAGGCGCGGCAATGCGTGCCATCGGACTACCTCTTCATGCAGACCGGCCTGTGCCAGGCGACGGGGTGGACGCTGGCGGCCAGTGGGTCGCTGGCCGAGGCCGTCGCGGCCGTGCACCAGGGTGCGGTGGAAGCGCGCGACCGCGGTCAGCCGACGCACGAGCTCGCCCTGCTCCAGGCGGCGGTTCAGTGGGGTGACGCATCCCGCGCGGCGCGGGCGCGTGAACTGGCCGACGCCCTGGCGCTGCCTCTGGCCGATGCCGTTGCCTGCCATGCGGAGTCATTGCTGGCCGGTGACGGTGATGGGTTGCTCGACGCGGCGGCCAGGTATCGGGCGATCGGTGACCTGGCGACCGCCGCGGACGCTGCCGCCCAGGCGGCAGTCGCGTTCGCCTCTGGGTTGCAGGGCAAACGTGGGCGGTACGCGGCAGCCCTGGCCCAGGAACTGTCCGACCAGTGCGGCGGGCTGTGCACGCCCGCACTTCGCACCCCGGTGACCGCGTCGCCGTTGACGGGCCGCCAGCGCGAGATCGCCGAGTTGGTCGCCGCCGGGTTGTCCAATCGCGACATCGGCGGCCGACTGAACATGTCGGTGCGCACGGTGGAGGGGCATCTGCTCCGCGCGTGCAGACGGGTCGGAGCTGGGTCGCGTGCGGAGCTGGCCGCGATCATGCGAGGCGGGCCAGGGGGACCTCGTTGAACATCCGACCGGTTGGTTGACATCTGTCGAGTTTGGCTACGCTGCACCGATGACTCGGCAGAAGATCCTGATCACCGGCGCCAGCTCGGGCCTCGGCGCTGGCATGGCCCGTCAGTTCGCCGCCAAGGGACGCGACCTCGCGCTGTGTGCACGCCGAACCGACAACCTCGAGGACCTCAAGGCTGAACTGACCGCCAGGCACCCCGGCATCACCGTCGCCGTGGCCGCGCTCGACGTCAACGACCACGAGGCGGTGCCGAAGGTGTTCGCCGAGCTGAGTGACGAGCTCGGCGGCGTCGATTGCGTCATAGTGAACGCGGGCATCGGCAAGGGTTACCCGCTCGGCGGTGGAAAACCCTGGGCGAACAAGGCCACGATCGAGACCAATCTCGTTGCGGCGCTGGTGCAGATCGAGACGGCGCTCGAGATGTTCAAGAAGGCGGGCGCGGGGCACCTGGTCCTGGTGTCCTCGGTGCTCGGCAACAAGGGCGTGCCAGGACACAAGGCCGCCTACGCCGCGAGCAAGGCGGGCGTGACGTCACTCGGTGAGTCGCTGCGCGCCGAATACCCGTCGGGACCCATCAAGGTCACCGTGCTGGAGCCCGGCTACATCGAATCGGAGATGACCGCCAAGTCGAACTCCACGTTGCTCATGGTCGACAACGAGACCGGCGTGAAGGCCATGGTCGAGGCGATCGAGAGGGAGAAGGGTCGCGCCGTCGTCCCCGGTTGGCCGTGGTGGCCGCTGGTCGAGTTGTTGAAGGTGCTCCCGCCGCGGTTCACCAAGTACTTCGCCTAGCCCCTCGCGATTTCGGCGCGTTCAACCGCGCTGAGCGCGGGTTTCCGCGCCGAAATCACTGCGATACCGGCGCGACATGGCTGGGTAACAGCTCCACGCTTGTCTTGAGCCATGTTTCACCTGGGATGGTTCCTCAACTTCGTGGCCGACGAATGGAACGGCAACTGGGGCGACGGTGGCCGCGACTTCACCGGCGACTTCTACGTCGAGGTGGCGCGTGATCTCGAGCGCGCCAAGTTCGACTACGTCCTGATCGAGGACAAGCTCATGGTGTCGACGGCCTACGGGGGCACGATGGAGCACGATCTCAAGCACGGCGTGAACCCCAAACACGACCCGGTCCCGCTCGCCGTGCTGATGGCCAACGCCACCACCCGGCTCGGCGTCGTCCCGACGATGTCCACCAGCTTCTACCCGCCCTTCCTGCTGGCCCGGCTGTGCAGCACGATCGACCACATCGCCCGCGGCAGGTTCGGCTGGAACGTCGTCACCTCCGCCGAGGATCGGTCGGCGCAGAATTTCGGACTGGACAGGCACTACGAACACGACGAGCGGTACGTACGCGCCGCCGAATACCTCGAGCTGGTGACCAAACTCTGGGAGTCGTGGGAACCCGACGCGATCGAGCGTGACCACATGACGGGCACGTACGCGAACTTCAAGAAGGTCCACACGATCGACTTCGAGGGCAAGTACTTCAAGTCCCGCGGCCCGCTGAACACCGCCCCGTCACCGCAGTACCGCCCGACGATCGCCCAGGCGGGCGCGTCGCCCCCGGGGCGCGAGCTGGCCGCCCAGCATGCCGACACCATCGTCACCCCTGCCAACGGCGTCGAGGCGATGCGCGCCTACCGTGACGACATCCACGCCAGGATGAGGGCCAACGGCCGCGATCCAGCGGACTGCAAGGTGCTGTATCTGGTCTCGCCGATCGTCGCCGATACGCACGACGAGGCGTTGGCCAAGCGGGAGCGGTGGTTCACCGATCCGCTTTACATCGAGTACATGCTTGCCGAGATCTCGTCGATCACCGAGATCGACTTCGCCCAGTTCGACCTGGACGAGCCGGTGCCGGAGGTGTGGACCAACGGCGAGCGTGGCGCCCTTGAGAGCTTCCTGGCCGGCGGCAGGGACAAGACGTTGCGCGAATTGGTCACCGGCAGCGGCATGTCGGGCAACATCCCGTTCGTCGGGACCTCCGCCGAAGTCGCCGATGAGATGGCCGAGGTGATGGCGCAGGTCGGCGGCGACGGGTTCCTGATCACGAGTCCGGTGATGCGGCTCAACCGCCGCTACGTCACCGAGATCACCGACGGGCTGGTTCCGGAACTTCAGCGGCGTGGCCTAGCCCGCAGGGAGTACACCACCACCATGCTGCGCGACCACCTCCGCGAATTCTGATCTCCCCCCCAG
>NZ_JBOGDD010000655.1:0-7562 GCF_050701675.1 Mycobacterium sp.
GCCGTTGGCCGGGCGCACTTCTCATTTCGCCTAACGCGGCCGCCGCCAGATTCGCCACGCCAGCGAGCGCCTTGAGCGCGAGGCCGAAGACTACTGCGGCGCAATCCCTCTCGAGACAATCGACGCAGAGTCGTTGGTTCCGGTCCAGCGTCGGCGGGCAGAACCGGCCGTCCACGAGGTACAGTTTTCCCGGCCCCAGACGGAACTCAGGTTCCGCTGGTTGGGAAATCTTGCCGACAGCCCTGAGACGGGCTGTGCGCAGGCGGCGTACGACGACGGCACGGCCGCCATATGACTCGAAGGGCAGGAGGCACACGGTGTTCCGAGTGGTCAGGAAGGTGTGGATACCGCTGCTTCTCGTGGTCGTCGTCGCGCTCGGCGCATACGCGATAGCCCGCATTCGCGCGACGGGCCATCAAGGCCCGAATTTAGCGGAAGGCTCCGGAATTACCGAGAACTTCAATCCGAAGCACATCGAGTACGAGATCACCGGGTCGGGCGGGACCGCGAACCTCAACTACCTCGACGAGAACGGCCAACCTCATCTCATCGAGAACACCCCGCTGCCCTGGTCGTTCACGATCGTGACGACGCTGCCGTCGATGTCAGCCAACATCATGGCCCAGGGTGATAGCAACACCCACGACCTTGGGTGTCGGGTGACCGTCGACGGCGACGTGCGCGACGACCGCACCAGCACCGACACGATCAAACCGTTCATCTACTGCTTGGTGAAATCCGTATGAGCGACGCACACACGAAGCCCCATCGCCCGTTCCTCGGCCGGATGGTTCGGATCTTCTCGGTGCCGATCATCCTGTTCTGGGTGCTGGTCGCGGTCGTCCTGGGCATCGTGACCCCATCACTGGACGACGTCGCGGCAACCCGGTCGGTGCCTCTCAGCCCTACGAGCGCGCCGTCCTATGTGGCCATGCTGAACATCGGCAAGGTGTTCAAGCAATACGATTCGGACTCGACGGCAATGGTCGTGCTGGAGGGTGACGACAAGCTCGGCGACTCGGCACACAAATTCTACGACCAGATCGTCGCCAAGCTGCTTGCCGATCACGAGCACGTGCAGAGCGCTCAGGACTTCTGGAGTGATCCGCTGACCGCGGCGGGCTCGCAGAGTGTGGACGGCAAGTCCGCCTACGTGCAGATCTTCCTCAATGGCGCCCAGGGCACCAGTGCCAGCCACGAGTCGGTGCAAGCGGTGCGTGACATCGTTGCCTCGGTGCCCGCACCACCGGGTATCAAGGCTCATGTCGCAGGCAATACCGTGCTCAATGCCGACACCCAGGTGGCCGGGCATCAAAGCCTGGCGATCACGGAGCTCGTATCGGTCGGCGTCATCGTCCTGATGCTGCTCATCATCTACCGCTCCATCGTGACGATGCTCGTGTCCATGGTCATCATCGGCCTGGAACTCTTTGCTGCTTCGGGTATTACAGCCACGGCCGGCAACCTGAACATCATCGGCTTGACCCCGTACGCGGTGAGCATGGTGACCATGCTGGCCTTGGCCGCCGGAACAGATTATGTGATCTTTCTGTTGGGGCGATATCACGAGGAGAGATCGAAGGGCCTCGACCGGGAAGACGCGTTCTATGTCGCCTACAGCGGCGTATCGCATGTCATCCTGGGTTCCGGGTTGACCATCGTCGGTGCCTGCTTGTGCCTCACCATGACCACGCTGCCCTACTTCCAGACCATGGGTCTGCCCTGCGCGATCTCGGTTCTGGTGGTCGTCATCGCAGCCGTGACGCTGGCGCCTGCGATCTTGACGGTGGCCTCGAAATTCGGTCTGCTCGACCCCAAACAGAAGATCGCCTCGCCAGGATGGCGCAAGGTCGGCACGTCCGTGGTTCGCTGGCCCATTCCGATCGTCTTGGCGACCAGCGTGATCGCCATCGTCGGTTTCGTCGCCCTGCTGACCTATGTGCCTCAGTACAACGACCAGAAGTACACCCCCGCCGACATGCCCGCCAACATTGCCATGGGCGTCGCGGACCGCCATTTCTCCCAGGCCCGCATGAACCCGGAACTGTTGATGCTCGAGGCTGATCATGACCTGCGCACCCCCGCGGACATGCTCGTGATCGAAAAGGTCGCCAAGAGTGTCTTTCGGATGCGGGGCATCGATCGGGTGCAGACCATCACCCGCCCACTGGGCGCACCGATCCAGCACAGTTCGATCCCGTTCCTGATCGGCGCGCAGAACGCCAGCACTCTGCAGACCGCGAAGTTCAACAACGACAACTCAGCGCAGATGCTCGAGCAGGCCGACGAGCTGAGTAAGACCGTCGCCAGCATGGAACGTATGTACGCCATCACCAAGGAAATGACCGAAGTCACGCACAGCATGGTTGGCAGGACCCACGAGATGGCGGCCACCACCAACGAGTTGCGTGATCACATCTCCGACTTCGACGACTTCTTCCGCCCGATACGCAACTACTTGTACTGGGAGCCGCACTGCTACGACATCCCGATGTGCTGGCCGATACGGTCGATCTTCGATTCCTTGGACGGGATCGACACACTCGCCGACCAGATACAAGGTCTCACCATCGATCTGGACCGTTTGGATAAGCTGCTGCCGCAGATGTTGCCGGTTCTGCAGGAGACCATCGGCACGATGAAGACGATGCGCGACTTCATGATCGCGACCCACAGCACCATGGCCGGAACCCAGGCCGCGCAACAGGAGGCGGCCAAGGGCGCGACGGAGATAGGCCTGTACTTCGATCAGGCCAAGAACGACGACATGTTCTACCTGCCGCCGGACGTGTTCGACAATCCCGACTTCAAACGTGGGATGAAGATGTTCATGTCGCCCGATGGCAAGGCGGTCCGGATGATCATCACCCACCAGGGCGACCCGGCCTCGGTGGAGGGCATCGAACACGTCCGGGACCTCAAGGGTGTCGTCGCAGACGCCCTCAAGGGCACCCCGCTGAGCGACGCGAAGGTCTCCCTCGCCGGCACCGCGTCGCTGTATGCCGATATGCAGGACGGCGTCGTAACCGACCTCGTGATTACGGTCCTCGCCGCGATGATCCTGATCTTCGCGATCATGCTGGTGATCACTCGCAGCGTGGTGGCCGCCCTCGTGATCGTCGGCACCGTGGCCGCATCCCTTGGCACCGCGTGCGGTCTGTCGGTGCTGCTGTGGCAGGACATCCTTGGCCTGGGCGTGCAGTGGATCGTGATCCCGTTGTCGATCGTGATCCTGCTGGCCGTGGGTTCGGACTACAACCTCCTGGTGGTCTCGCGCTTCAGAGAAGAGATACACGCCGGCCTCAACACCGGCATCATCCGCGGCATGGGCGCCACCGGGCGCGTGGTCACCGCCGCGGGCCTGGTCTTCGCGTTCACCATGATGTCGATGATCTTCAGCGACCTGCGCGTGGTCGGTCAGCTCGGCATGACCATCGGTATCGGCCTCGTCGTCGACACGTTGATCGTGCGGGCGTTCATGACTCCGTCGATCGCTGCCGCCCTCGGACGCTGGTTCTGGTGGCCACTGAACACCTTCAAGATCGTGAAGAGAGGCGGTCCTGAACCCACCTCCGACACGAACACCGCGCCGATTTCGACATCGCCAACGGTATGACTCGGTGGCTCCGATCTGCGAAGCTGGAACCAAGTTGTCATCGCCGGATCGAGACACATGACAGACAGCGAATCGAAACTGCGCCAGCGCACTGACGGACGTCTGGACCGGTCACGCGATCCCGCCATCCTCAACGCCGCCGTGGCCGCCCTCACCGAACACGGCTACGACGCCACCAACATGAACGACATCGCCGCACGCGCCGGCGTCGGCAAAGCCGCGATCTACCGCCGGTGGTCCTCCAAGGCGGCGCTGGTCACCGACGCACTCGTCCACTGGCGACCCGACCTGATGACCGACGAGGCTCCCGATACCGGCAGCCTCACAGGCGATTTCGATCTTCTCGTCGAACGCACGGCCCGCAATGACGACGACTTGGTCTCCAATGACCTGGTACTGCGGGTCGCGGTGGAAGCCGCGCACGATCCCGAGCTCGCCTCGGCCCTCGACGACCTGATGCTCCACAAGGGTCGACGGGTGGTGTCGGCGATACTCAAGCAAGCTGCTGCCCGCGGCGAAGTGTCCGGTGATCGGGACTGGTCGCTCGTCGCCGATGCGCTCACCGCCATGGCCCTGATGCGGGTCATCGGCGGACAAACCGTCGATGCCAAGTTCGTGCGGGAGGTCATCGACACGTTGGTATTGCCTGCAGTTTATGCGCCGGTCTCGACGCCAGCGGATCCAAGCACGCGCAGCGCCAAGACAACCGGCCCCTCGTAGGACATGGCCGGTCAATCACTGGCAGGCAGGGGCTTTGCCTCCTTGAGCACGAGGGGCGACGCCCCCACGCTGAGCGACCCGGCGCCTGCCTTGGTGACCAGAACCTCCGCGTCGTCGGCGTCCACGTAACGCTTGCCCATCGCATTACCGTCGGCAAAGCCGGGGTCAGGTGTGAGCCCCGCGGGCCGATGGGCATCCAGCGCCAGCATCGGCTGCCCTCCGCAGCGCAGGTCATCCAGGCTGTCTGCCGCCTTCACGACGATGACCTGTGTGTCACACACCTGGCTCTGCAACCGAGTGCCGTTCTTGATCATGTTGTCTCCCTTTATTTCTCGGCGGTCGCGTCGCGAAGATCTTCGATGATCTCGCGACGAAGTAGCTTTCCCGTCGCGTTTGTCGGCAGCTCGTCACGGAAGACCACCCGGTCGGGGGTGCGCGATCCCCGCAGTACCTTCCTAACGTGCTCACGTAGCTCGTCGGCATCCGGTTCGGTACCCACAGCCGGAACCACCACCGCGACGATGGCTTGCCCCCATTGCGGATCCGGAACGCCCACGACGGCGACCTCGTGCACGTGGGGATGCTCGACGAGGACGTCTTCGAGTTCCGCGGGGGCGATGTTCTCACCGCCGCGGATGATGGTGTCGTCGGAGCGCCCGGTGATGAAGAGATAGCCCGCCTCGTCAAGCGTCGCGATGTCCTTGGTGGCGAACCAGCCGTGCTCGTCGAGGACCGATCCGATGCCGGTATACCTACCCGAGACCTGTTCGCCCCGCACGAACAGCTCACCGGCCTCCCCCGGCCCGAGCGAGTCGCCCTCGTCGTCGCGAATCTGCACCTCGATGCCCGGCACCGGCTGGCCGACCGAAGCGAGCCGTTTGGCCGCGAGTTCATCGGGGTTGCCGTGGGCAGTGCGGTGGTCGTCGGGAGTTAGCACCGCGATGGTCGAACTGGTCTCGGTCAGGCCGTACGCGTTCACGAATCCCACGCCAGGCAGCAGGTCAAGAGCCTTGCGCACCAAGGGAAGTCCAACCTTCGACCCGCCATAGGCCAGGTTGCGCAGCGAGGGCAGCTCGGTCGGCTGCCGCTCCAGCGCAGTGACGATGCGGTCCAGCATGGTGGGGACGACGGTCGCTGTCGTCACCTTTTCATCGGCGACGAGCCGCACCCACTCGCCGGCTTCGAAACTGGTCAGGTAGACCATCTTTCGGCCGGCGTACAGATTCGACATCGCAGCGTTGACCCCGGCGATGTGATACGGCGGCACACAGATCAGGGCCGCATCGGTGGGTTCCGCAGAGTCGAATTCGACCGTGCCGGTGATGTAGCTGGTCAGGTTGCCATGGGAGAGCTCGACCGCCTTGGGCTTCGACGTCGTTCCTGAGGTGAACAGCACGATCGCGACATCTTCGGGATCGGCGAACTCCGCGACGGGATCCGCAGTCCGCGCCGCGGCCAAGAACTGCTCGGAGGTCAGGAGGCGCTCGCCGACGTCTCCGATCATGTCGCGGTAGCGCTCGTCGACGATCACCAAGGGATCAGGCAAGCGGTCGATCAGCTCCTGGATCCCGTCGGCACTCAACCGGTAGTTGATGGGCGTGTACGGCTTGCCTGCGCGCGCCGAGGCGAAGATCAGCAACGGCTGCATGAGACCGCCGGGGCCGATGTACGCGACATGTTCGGCGCCCGAGCCGGCGATGACGCCCGCTCCCCCGTCAGCCAGTGCGCTGAGCTCACCGGTGGTCGGCCGATTGCCGCCGTCCACCAGTGCAACCCGATCCGGATCAGCCGAAGCAGCCATCTCCAACAGCAACGAGATACTCAAGAGCTCCTCAGCCTTCGTCTACGCAATCAACGGCCCGACCGCTGCCTCCCGGCGGCAATCCGATTCTAGACCCGAGCCCGAGAATCAGATATATAGTTATAGGCTTAGCGGCATCTAAGTCAACGCGGATTCCCGCCACAGGCGGAAACGACGGTGACACCCCGCCGGAAGGAATGCAATGAGCAGCGCGCCCGAGATCGCCATCATCGGTGTCGGACTTCATCCCTTTGGACGGTATGAGGACCGGTCGGCACTGGAGATGGGCGCCGTGGCGATCAGCAGGGCGCTGCGAGATGCCGGCGCGCCCTGGTCGGACGTGGACAGCCTGTACGCAGGCAGTCTGGAGGTGGCCAACCCCGAGGCGGTGACCGGACTGGCCGGCATGACCGGAATCCCGGCGCGTGCCACGCTGAGCGGTTGTGCGACCGGCAACTCACTGCTGACATTGGCGGCTCGCGACGTAATGCTCGGTGAGGCCGACATCGCGATAGGCGTCGGGCTCGACAAACATCCACGCGGCGCCTTCGGTGCCGACCCGTCGGTCTCCGGGTTGCCGCAGTGGTACGGCGATCAGGGCATGTTCCTGACCACCCACTACTTCGGCACCAAGATCATGCGTTACATGCACGATCACGGCATCAGCGAGGAAACCCTCGCCCGTGTCGCGGCCAAGAACATGGAAAACGGCGCGCTGGCGCCGCATGCGTGGCGGCGCAAGCCCATGAGCATCGAGGCGATCCTGGCCTCGCCAGTCGTGAACGCACCACTACGCCAGTACATGTACTGCAACCCGAACGAGGGCGCCGCCGCCGTGGTGGTCTGCCGCGCCGACAAGGCCAAGCAGTACACCGACACTCCGATCTACCTGCGTTCGACCGCCCTGCGTAGCCGCCGCGAAGGCGCCTACGAACTGTTGCGCACCTCGATCGAGCTTCCCATCCAGCCCGGCACCACGGCTGAGGCGGCCCGCGCCGCATACGAATTGGCAGGCATCGGCCCCGAAGACATCGACGTCGCGCAGCTGCAGGACACCGACGCCGGCTCAGAGATCATCCACCTGGCCGAGACCGGTCTGTGCAAGGACGGCGAGCAGGAGGCGCTGCTCGCCGACGGCGTCACCAAGATCGGCGGCCGACTGCCCGTCAACACCGACGGCGGCCTGCTGGCCAACGGCGAACCGGTCGGTGCATCAGGCCTGCGCCAGATCTACGAGCTGGTGCAGCAGTTGCGCGGCACCGCAGGCGACCGCCAGGTGCCAGGAGATCCGCGGGTAGGGCTGGCCCAGCTGTACGGAGCACCTGGGACCGCCGCAGTCGCCATTCTTTCCAGGTAGCCGAGCCAAAAGGAGCAGTGCCAATGACCGACACCCAGGCCGAAGCACAACGCCGCGCCGAGGTGGAC
>NZ_JBOGDD010000656.1:0-2233 GCF_050701675.1 Mycobacterium sp.
GACGCAAGCGCGGCGCCGAGTCGACGGCGGACGTCCTCGTCGATCTGTTGGTCGGCGACGGTCCCGGCACGCGGGTGTCCGAACAGTTGATCTCGCGCTACGAGCGCTACATCGCCTGCGCGCGCCAGCCGGCGCTGCGCGACGTTCAGCGCCGAATCATGAAGCAACGCACCGAGGCGGTCGTCGAGGTGGTGGAGCGGTCGGGGCGTTCGGTGCGCGCGGAGTTGATGACGGCTCTGGTGTGCGCCGTCGACGGTGCGGTCGTCGCGTCGCTCGTCGGCGTCGGGGACGGCCCGAGGGCCACGGCGCGCGCGACGCTCGTCGACGTCATCGACGTGCTCGCGCCGTACGACTAATTGCCCTGCAGCTTCTCCAACCGGGCTTGCAGCTGCGTGACGCGGTGCGCGTTCCCGGTCAGGCCGACGTATCGATCGCCGAACCGGGCCAGCAGGGCATCGTCGAGGCGGCGGACGGCGCCCGCCGGATAGCGGTAGTCCATCTTCTCGTTGACCGCATCCGTGTCGAACGTGCCGAGGAGTTCGTCGAGTTCGTCGAGTGAGTCGATGCCGAGTTCCAGAAGCAGCCCGGCGATCCAGGCGTAGTGGTCGGTGCGCGACCAGCCCGCGTCGGGGAAGCGGTTGCCCAGGTACGTCGCGAGGACCGGGGTGCCGATGCGGGGATCGCTGGACTGTTCGGACTGCTGCGCGGGCGGCGAGCTCTTCAGCCGTTCGCGGATCGCGGAGAACTCCCGGTCGGCCAGCTCCAGCAACCCGGCCGCAAGGGTGAACCGGCGGTCCAGGTCTGGCGCGTCCTCCTCGGGGATCGAGCCCTTGTAGCGGATGTCGTGCTCGAACTCCGCCCACGCGTGCTGTAGGACGGTCCGCACCTGGATGGACGCGGGCTGCTGTTCGCCTTCGACGGCGACGAGCAGATGCCTGCTCGCGTAGCCCCATCTGCCCTCGCGGGCCGTCTCCTGGCCCATGTCCCGGTCGTCGAGAAGTTGCATCTCCTCGGCCAGGAGATTGGCCACCGTGGTGACGTCGTCCCGCAGGAACGTGATCACCCGCAGCCCGATCTGGTCGGTGATCTCGGACAACGGATCGGTGTACAGACGCTGACCGTCCACGCTGCGGTCCGCCTTCTGGGCGAACGACGTGACGCTCTTGGTGCGCGCGGTGACGTTGAGGTAGTTGATGCCTGCGTCGTCGAGCAGCGTCGTCACCAGGGCGAGATAGCGTTCGGTCGCGCCCAACAGCCCCTGGCGCCGCTCGGCATACTGTGCGATCGCCTCCCGCACCGCGCCTGGCGTCGGTTCGGGCGGAGCCGGGATCAGGTCGGCGGGCAGCGTCGGGGTGATGGTGGCGCCCGACTCGGCGTCGCCGTAGGTCGTCACGTCGCCGGGCCTGCGGGTGGCGAACAACCCCACGTAGGCACAGATGACGGCGTCGACGGGATCCTCGGCCCGACGCAGCTCGCTCTTCTTCTCGGCAGTCTCCACCGCAATTCGAAGCTCGCCCCAGCCGTCGTGGTCGGTGACCCGCAGCGGGGGGTCGGCCTGGGCCAGCGATTCGACGAGTTCCATCAGGCGCCGCAGTTCCGAACGCAACTGGGCGAAGCTGCGGCCCGGCTTCGACTTGTACTTCAGCGTGCGGCCCAGCCGGAACAGCGCCACCGTCGCAGGATGCGGGTAGACCTCGATGGCACGTCGGGGGGCGTGGGAATCCGGGTCGATGTCGAGGTCGAGTGCCGTGGCGAGCCGGGCGGCGCGTGGTGTGCCCGCGAACTCGGGCTTTCCGGTGTTGGTGGGGTGGGCGCCCGCCTCGAACTTCGCGAAGTCCCGGTTGAGCGCCGCCTCGCTGGGACGTTGCCCGGTCGGGTTGTTCACCACCAGGGGCGCGTCGAAGGCGACGAGGCAGTCCCCCTGCACGTACGGCGCGATCGCGGCCCTGATGCTGGTGTCGTCCTGCGCGACGCCGAGGTACACCAGCACCCCTGCATCGTCGACGACGGCGACGCCCGTGGGCTTGCGTTCCCCCCACGCGAGGTCCAACCCGACGAAGTGCACGGCTCTAGCTTGCCCCAGCCGGGTCGTAAGCTGTGTATCCGTGACGATTCCGAATGTCCTGGCCAACCGGTACGCCAGCGACGAGATGGTGGCGATCTGGTCGCCAGAGGCCAAGATCGTCGCCGAGCGGCGACTGTGGATCGCCGTCCTGCGCGCGCAGGACGAGTT
>NZ_JBOGDD010000657.1:0-3604 GCF_050701675.1 Mycobacterium sp.
GTCTTCGATGGGCACTGCCGGATCTACGCGGTGTAGGTAGTACAGGTCTACGTGGTCGACGCCGAGGCGGCGCAGCGAGCCTTCGATCGCGGTGCGCACGTATTCGGGCCTGCCGTCGAGGGCGCGCGGGTTGGTCTCCCGATCGAGCGTGTTGCCGAACTTCGTCGCGATCGTCAGCCCGTCACGTCGCCCGCGGATGGCGCGACCGAGCAGGATCTCGCTGAACTCGGGCCCGTAGATGTCGGCGGTGTCGAACAGCGTGACGCCCAGGTCGATCGCCGTGTCGACGAGCGCCGTCGCCTGCTCCTCGTCAGCGGCCTCGGCCGAGGCGCGAAAGCTCATGAATCCCAGGCCGATCGGCGCCACCTCGGGGCCGTCGGTACCCAGCCGCCGTTGGGGTGCACTTGTCATGGATCATCCGTTCTGTGTTGATTGATTGCGGTATGCCGTTGTCGGCGCGCTGCTCAGCCGGGCTGGTCGCCGGTGGCGACCGGGCGAGCCGAGTCAGAGCTCCATGCCGAGAACGACCCCGGGTACAGGGTGGCCGTTATCCCGATCTTGGCCAGCGCCAGCACCGTGAGTGTCGCTGACGTTCCGCCACCGCAGTAGGCACCGACCGGAACCTGGCCGTCCGCACCGGTCGAAGCGTACAGCGCGCGCAACTCGTCATCGGATGCCAACGTGCCGTCCGGTCCGACGAGTTTGCCTGCAGGCAGGCTCAATGCGCCAGGGATGTGGCCCCCACCGGGCTCCCCCACGTACCCCTCGATCCCGCGGGCGTCCAGCAGCACTCCGGAGCGGGCGAGCGCCGCCGCCCCGTCGGCATCCAGCGTCGACAGCGACCCGGTGTTCACCACGAAGGTGCCTGCCGCGTCTGCGGGTACGTCGGAAACCAGGGTGCCGCCGGCCGCGACCCATTGGTCGGTGCCGCCGTCCAGAGCCCGAACATCCGGCACGCCAGCCCATTTCAGCGTCCACCACGCGCGCGCTGCCAGGGCCGGATTCTCGGGGCTGTAGGCGACGACGACCGAGTCGGCGTTGATGCCCCAGCGCCGAACCACGTCCTGGACCTGCTCGTCAGATGGAAGCGGAAGGTTGCCCGAGTCCTGCGTACGCGGCCCGACCAGGTCGGCGGTCAGTGCCACCGCCCTGGCACCGGGTATCCGCCCTGCTACCGGCTGATCCGTGATGTCCCTGCGCACCTCGAGGATCACGACGTCGCCGCCGGCGTCGAGTTGCTGGCGCAGCGCCTCCGCGGTGATCAGGACCTGTTGGACGCCGACCGGCGTAGTGGTCACGAAATACTCGCTCTCCGTTGGACTTGGCGGGGTGAACCTCGCGTTTCAGGAACCGTAGAACGGCTGACCCGAGACCAGCTCGGACTCGCGACCGTCGACCCCCTTGGGAACGTCACCCTCGAGAGTCACGCGGTACAGCACCCGGTCGTAGCCCAGATGGCCGGCATCGGAGATCGCCAGGTGCGCGGTTGCCCGGTTGTCCCAGAATGCCACGCTGCCCGGCGCCCAGCGGAAGCGAACGGTGTACTCGGTGCGAGTCGCCTCCTCCCACAGCAACTTGAGGATGCCTTCGCTCTGCGACGGCGTGAAGCCCCGGATCTCGCGAGCGCCGCGGGTGAAACCGGGACTGACGAACAGCGCGCGCTCACCCGTCACCGGGTGCACCCGCACCGCGGGGTGAAAGGCGACCAGGTTGGCCTCGCGCACCTTGCGATCGCGCTGACTGCCGTCCGCCGCCTTGCTGTTGAACTGGTGCTTGATGTCCAGCTTGTCGACGAAGTCGCGGAAGTCCTTGGGCAGATTCTCATATGCCGCTACCAGATTCGTCCAGCTCGTGTCGCCGCCGTACGGGGGCAGGATGTGTGACCGCAGGATCGACGCCGCGGGCGGGTTCACCAACGCGGTGACGTCGGTATGCCAGCTGCTGTCGTACGACGTCCGCTTGCGGCCCAGGTTCGCCTCGTAACGGCGGCTGTCGATCGGCAAGATCTCCGGGAAGCCCTCGGGCGGGCTCTCCTCGTGGGGGTGTGCCGGCGTCACCTTGCCGAAGCGGTGCGCAAAGGCGACCTGTTCGGCGTGACCGATCTCCTGGTCGCGAAAGAAGACCACCTTGTGGGTGTGCAGCGCGCTGCGAATCTCCTCGATCACGCTGTCTTCCAATGGTCCGCGGAGGTCCACCCCGCGGATCTCGGCGCCGATGTATCCGGCCTGCGGAACGACGTCCAGTCCGGTGTCGCTGTGAAGGCCGGTTTCCTTGAGTTCGGTCATGGGCTGACTCCCTTGTCGTGGAAGGTGATCTTGCGGTGCAGAGTGATATGCGGGGTGATGAGGAAAGTTTCGGTGCCCGCGCGACCGGAAAGAAGACCGATCGGCTACCGGAATCCTTCAGCCGTACTTAACTTCCGACACTGCGCAGTTTTCGTTGAGCATGTTCGTAGCCGACGTTCATTGAACGACCGGCGGCGGGCACGCATGATGGCGAGCAGGACGAGTCGAAGGAGCACACAGTGAGCGATCTGGAACGGCGCAGGCTCGGCGAAGACGGCCCCGAGGTGACCGTGCTGGGGTTCGGTGCCATGGAGTTGCGTGGCACCCCGCACCGCAATCCCCGACCGCTCGAGGAAACCGTGGTCGCCGAGGTCCTCGGCACCGTGCTGGACGAGGGCATCACGTTCATCGACACCTCGATCGACTACGCGCTCAGCGAGGAACGCATCGGCCGGTACATCGGATCACGCCGGGACGAGTACGTCCTCGCGTCGAAGGCCGGGTGCCCGTTGGAGTTGCGTCCGGATGCTCCCCCCGGACCGCTCCCCCACGACTATTCGCCCGCGAACATCCGGGCCGGCGTCGAGCAGAGCCTGCGGCGCCTGCAGACCGATCGACTCGACCTGGTGCAACTCCACATCAGCCCATCGTTGGAGGTGTTGCGCCGCGACGGAGCCGTCGAGACGCTGATCGCCTTGCGCGACGAGGGAAAGATCGTGGCGTTCGGCGTTTCCTCGACGTTGCCCGCGATCGACGATCACCTCGAAATCAAGGAGTTCGCCGCCTTTCAGGTGCCCTTCTCGGCACTCGAGCGGGAGTTGGAGAGCCGCATCGAACTGGCCGGGGAACGCGGTTTCGGCATCATCGTGCGGGGCGGCGTCGCCCAGGCGGGCAAGCGGGAGAAGAAGACCGCCGAGGGCCAACCAGTCACCTGGGCGGACACCGGGTTGGACGAACTGCGCGACGCCGACACCGAACAGGGCTTCCTGCTGCGGTACGCGATCAGCACTCCCGGAGTCACGACGATCATCGCCGGAACGGCCAACCCCGACCACGTGCGTGACAACGTCCGGGCGGCGCGCCGCGGCCCATTACCCGACGACGTGTATGCCGAGGCGCAGCGCAGACTCGATGACGCTGGAATTACATCCGCGCTGATTCCTGGAGCGCTTGCGACGTAAGCCCAGTACAGACGGGCTGCGAGAGCCCAACGGCGGACATGGACCAGCTACGTCCGCCACTTTCTGTGCCACCATTTCATTCGTGATCTCGGTGCCCCTCGTTGTTCGGCGACATGTCGATCTGATGCGTGCCTGTAC
>NZ_JBOGDD010000658.1:0-3393 GCF_050701675.1 Mycobacterium sp.
GCCCTGTGACCGCGCTCAGGACTCTCGACGCGAGCACCGAGTCGACAACGATGGGGTTTGGTTCGGCAGATTCGACGAACCACAAAGTGAGACAGGTGAATGGGGTCTGCATCCAAGCGTCGTCAAAGTTCGACTCCGCGGCTCCTCGCCCTTCCAGGTATTCGTCCTCAATCAGCAGTGGGCTGAGACCAGCTGAAAGTGGCAACTCGTATGGAAGGGCCAACGACAGGACCATCACTCCCTCGAATACGGCTGGATCGTAGAACAGCGGAACATGTTGCTCTGGGGTTGACGAATCGTCGGGTGGTGAGGAACCGTCACTTGGCTGAAGGTCGGGGCTTGGCACTGTGCCTCCTAGATCTCTGCTTCGTCACGACGATTCTGGCTAGGCGGGCGCCACGAAGCGTCCAGCCTGACGAACACGCACTAGGTGAGTGAACGCATCTGACTGAAGCACCAAGCTACCGGCAGCAAACTGCTCTGAGACCCACCATCCATGCCGCGTCGGCCCGAACTTGTGAGGGATGGGCCCTAGACCGCACAGCCCTGAACTACCCGGAGAACCGAGCTATCCGAAGATGCCAGGTGAGCCGCCGCGGGTCCAGCCCAGCAAGAAGGTCGCGGCCAACTGGGATGCGAAAGGCAACCCGACCGCTAGCTGACGGGGGATCGTGACATCGAGGTTGGCGCCTTCGCTGGGCCACAAGCCTGGACTGGCTCGGCGCACGTGGAGTGGCGTTCGACTGTCGCCACCGAACTGAACTCGGCGACGACCTGCTTCGCGCGACATCCCCTGCACCTCAACTCGGTCCCCGGTCGTAGTTGAAATGTGCTATTTCCACGGCATCGGGACGCACACCCTCAGCACTGCGATCCCATGTGCATGGTGAAGCCGTCGCTCGTAAGTGGCTGGCTCCCAAGGGCCGGTGCGGGAGATACCCCAGCCGTCTATGTCCTTCAGGGAAACTGCGACGAACTGGTCAAGGATCAGTGCTCGACCGGGCCGGGTGCCTTCCGCGTCGGCTGCGTCGCGTCGACCTGTTAGGTTGGCGGCAGGGTTGATCTCGGGCGCCTGCCGCGCCGAGCGAAAGACTAGCTGTAAGCATTTTGAGGCTGCTACTTGATCCGATCAGCGAATCGGCGTGCCACGGTGGATGTCCCGACCAGCACGGTGTCTTGATGCTGCTCGAATTCGGTTGTGCCGTTCTCTAAACCGCTGATGTCATGTCTTTCGTTCCTGTCCATGCCGGACACCCACATTCGCATCGTTTCGACGCTGACTTCTGGGTGAAATTGCAGTCCCCACGAGGAAGTACCGAGCCGAAAGGCCTGGTGCGCGTACTGGTCTGACTTCGCTAGCCATACCGCTGTTGGCGGCAGCATCACAACGGCGTCGCCATGGAGCGCGCCAACGAGGAACGGGTCCGAAAGATCGCCAAGCAATATGTCGTCCTTGACGTCGTCACGCCAGTGCACCGAGATCAACCCGGCTTCGGTGCCGTGGGCGCCGACCTCGACTAAGCCTCCGTGCGCCTGCGCCATGAGCTGCGCACCCAAACAAATGCCAAGCGCGGGCTGTCCTGCGGCGTGTGCGCTGCGCAGGAGTTCGCGAATGTCTTCCAACCACGGATACTCGCGGTCGTCGAGGGAACTCATGCTGCCACCGAGGACGAGCACGGCGTCTGTGTCGGCGAGCTTTCGCGGTACTTCATCGCCGTCGTACGGTCGCACCGTCTGAATCGCCACTCCCTCGGCGGTGAGCCAGCGCTCGAAGTTGTCGAGGATTCCTTTGGCGTCGGGCTGGATGACCAGCAGCCGACGCTTGGCGGGTCGGTCGGTGGTGTCGTTCATACAACTCCTTCGTCATGGTTGCCGACCGGTTCAGACGGCTGGACGGTCCGCGGTGTACGTGGTTACGACATCGGTGATCGGCGCGGCGTTGGCAATCTTTGCGCGGGCCTTCATGACCTTGCCCGGCATGCCCCCACCCACGACGCCGACCACTACGCCGTCGCGCTCGTAGTAGGCAAGGAACTTGCGGCCGTCGTCCTCGACGACGTGTACGACGTCGTCAGCCTCGGGCTCACCGAGACACTGGATCTTGACGTCGTACTGGTCGCTCCAGAAGTAGGGCACCACCACGACGTCGGGTGACTCGCCCCCCAGCATCGCCGGCACGATCACGCGGGCCTGCTCGGCGACGTTGCTCCAATGTTCAATGCGCACTTGGTCTCCGGTGGCGTCCTGCCACGACGCTGCGTCACCGATCGCCCACACGTGGGGCGTCGAGGTACTGCCGTGGACATCGCACACCACTCCGTTGTCGACGTCGACGCCGCTGCCCTGCAGCCATTCGGTCGACGGCCGGGAGCCGATGCCGACCACCACCACGTCCGCGTCGAGTTCGGTGCCGTCGGAGAGTTGCACCTTCTCGACGTGGTCGGTGCCGGTCACGCCCGTCACGCCGATCCCGCAACGCACTTCGACGCCCTCGGCGCGGTGCAGCCGGGCGACAAGGTCGCCGATCTGAGTGCCTAGCACCGAGGCCAGCGGCGAGGGCTGCGGCTCCACGATGGTCACCTCGGCGCCGAGCTGGCGCAGGCTGGCGGCGACCTCGCAGCCGATGAAGCCCGCACCGATGATGACGGCCCGCTTCACCGAGCCGGCATGGCGGCGCAGCGCCAGGCTCTCGTCGAGGGTCCGCAGTACGCGCACACCTTCGAGGTCGGGCAGCGACGAGATGCGCTTGGGCGTCAAGCCGGTTGCGATGACCAGTTCGTTGTAGGCGACGACGTCGCCGTTGGCCAGCAGCACCGTCTGGGCCGCGGTGTCGAGCGCGGTGGCCGCGGATCCAAGCCGGACGGTGATGTCATTGTCGGTGTAGAACTCGGCGGGCTTGAGCAGCACGTCGTCGGTCTCGCCGCGCAGCACGTCCTTTGACAACGGTGGCCGGTCGTAGGGCAGGTGGTCCTCGTCGCTGACGATGGTGATGGGACCCGCGAACTCGGCGCGGCGAAGTTCCTCGACGGTACGGACGGCGGCCAGTCCGCCGCCGACGATGACGGTGCCAGCATTGTTGGTCACGGGCGTCCTAGACGTAGCAAGTTGGTGATGGAATACCTTTCATGCTCCCGTTCGGCTGGTGGCGGTGAGGTGTGTGCCACGCACACCAGGCGTGCCGCTTGTGTGCTGTATGCACATTCAATGCGTGTCCAGCGCTGGATAGCGTCACGTGATCGGCATCACTACAGCCATGCGTGCCGAACCATCATCGCTGGAAGGCCTCTGTATGACCCAACTTTCCGATCCGGAGGCCGCGCCGCCTGCGACGCAGTCATCGACGCACTTGCTTCGCAGTTCGATCAACTTCCTGCACATCGTGCTGATGGTGAC
>NZ_JBOGDD010000659.1:0-14706 GCF_050701675.1 Mycobacterium sp.
TCCTTGGTGTACGCCATCGCCGCGGCGACGACCGGGTCATCGGAGGTGGGCAGGCTCAGCGGCGCCTCGTGATCCAGCGCCTCGGCCACCAGGTTGGCCAGGGTACGGAAGAAGTCATCGGAGACGCCCTCATCCTGGGCGGAGCCTGCGCCACGATCGATCGACCACCGCAGCGCGTAGATCATCATCTCGCGGATGAGGGGTGAGACGGCGATGATGCGAGCCCGCCCGCTCGCGTCGAGGATCAGTGCGGGATCGAACATTACGGCCACGGTCTTCACGTCCGGGTTCATCACCGCCTGGTGTTCGAGCCCGGCCGGGATCCACGCGGCTTGTTGCGGCGGCAGCAGATAGTGAGCAGAGTCGGTCTCCACCTCGACGACTCCGTGGAGGGCGTACTCGATCTGGTGCACCTCGTGGGAGTGCCAGCCGGTGATCAACCCGTCACCTTCGTAGAGGTAACTGCCTGCCATCGCGTGGCCGCCGCGGCGCAGCTCGATCACCGGCCGGGAGATCTTGGCCGTTTCGGCCAAATCTCTGTCCGAAAGCGCAGAGACGGTCACGGAATCCGAGGGTACTAGTTGAGTATGAAGACTGACGACCTGATTCTGGTCAGCATCGACGACCACGTCGTGGAACCCCCTGACATGTTCCTCAACCACGTGCCCGCGAAGTACAAGGCGGAAGCACCCGTAGTCGTCACCGACGACAAGGGCGTCGACCAGTGGATGTATCAGGGCAAGCCTCAGGGCGTCAGCGGCCTGAACGCCGTGGTGTCCTGGCCACCGGAGGAGTGGGGGCGCGATCCCGCCGGCTTCGCCGAGATGCGACCCGGTGTGTACGACGTCCACGAGCGCGTCCGCGACATGAATCGCAACGGCATTCTGGCGTCGATGTGCTTCCCGACGTTCACCGGATTCTCCGCCCGCCACCTCAACCAGTTCCGCGAGGACGTCACGCTGGTGATGGTGTCGGCCTACAACGACTGGCACATCGACGAGTGGGCAGGGTCCTACCCGGACCGATTCATCCCCATCGCGGTGCTGCCGACGTGGAACCCGGAGGCGATGTGCGCCGAGATCCGCAGGGTCGCCGCCAAGGGTTGTCGCGCGGTGACGATGCCCGAGCTGCCGCACCTGGAGGGCTTGCCGAGCTACCACGACGACGACTACTGGGGCCCGGTGTTCCGGACCCTGTCCGAAGAGAACGTGGTGATGTGCCTGCACATCGGCACGGGGTTCGGGGCGATCAGCATGGCGCCCAATGCGCCGATCGACAACCTCATCATCCTGGCCACTCAGATTTCGGCGATGTGCGCACAGGATCTGCTGTGGGGCCCGGCGATGCGCAACTATCCGGACCTGAAGTTCGCCTTCTCCGAGGGCGGAATCGGTTGGATCCCCTTCTATCTCGACCGCAGCGACCGCCACTACACGAACCAGAAGTGGCTGCGGCGGGACTTCGGCGACAAGCTGCCCAGCGACGTGTTCCGCGAGCATTCGCTGGCCTGCTACGTCACCGACAAGACGTCGCTGAAGCTGCGGCACGAGATCGGCATCGACATCATCGCGTGGGAGTGCGACTACCCGCACTCGGACTGCTTCTGGCCCGACGCGCCAGAGCAGGTGCTTGCCGAACTGAACGCGGCAGGCGCTGACGACTCCGACATCAACAAGATCACCTGGGAGAACTCCAGCCGGTTCTTCAGCTGGGATCCGTTCACGTTGACGCCGAAGGACCAGGCCACGGTCGGGGCATTGCGCGCCAAGGGCGCCGACGTCGACGTATCGATCCGGCCGCGCAAGGAGTGGGCGCGGCTCTACGAGCAGAAGCAGCTCGCCAAGGCGTGAGCTGTGGACTCGCAGCTGGGTCGACACCGCTCCGTCGGCATCGCCGACATGCTGACGGCAGTGGCGGCACGAACACACCGGCTAACGGTCCTGCACTACGACTCCGACTTCGAAACAGCGGCGACGGTCTTGGACTTTCAACACCGATGGGTCGCAGTGCCCGGCACGTTGTGACCGGGGGGCGTTACCGGGTATTAACTCGCCCACCAACGTTGGAAACGGTCTCTCGTCCAGACTGATTCGGGTGACGACCCTGAACCACCTTCCCGCGACGGCATCCATCGAGCAGGTCGTCGATGCCCTCAAATGCGACAACTACGTGATCGTCGACGACCTGGTTCCGGCACGTCTGATGGATGCGCTCGAAGACGAGCTCGAGCCCTACGTCGACGCCAGCCCCGTGGGAGCGGAGGCGCACCTGGGAAGGATGACCAGGCGCACTGGGGCTCTGGTGGCCCGATCCCGGCTGTCCCATCAGCTGATCCGTCATCCCACGATTCTCGGAGCCGTCGGCGCCTTCCTCGAGCACGCGAGCGCCTATCAGTTGATGCTGACCCAGGTCATCTCCATCTACCCGGGAGAGAAGGCGCAGGGCCTGCACCAGGACGAAAACGCCTGGGACTACTTCCCCTTCCCCGCGGACTACCACGTGCAGTGCAACACCCTCTGGGCTCTGTCGGACTACACCGCCGAGATGGGTGCGACGCGCATCGTTCCCGGCAGTCATCTGCCAGGCGCGCCAACGGAGTTCACGGACGCGGACTGCGTGCAGGCCGAGATGACGCGCGGTTCCGTACTGCTGTACTCCGGCAAGATCTGGCATAGCGGGGGAGCGAACCGATCGGAGCGTGTGCGCAAGGCCATCAACGTCAACTACGCCGTGGGCTGGGTGCGGCAGGAGGAGAACCAGTATCTGGCCTGCCCGCCAGAGGTGGCGAGGACGCTTGATGACGACATGTTGAGGTTGATCGGCTACCAGCAGGGCGCCTACGCGATGGGGTACTACCGCGACGTGGAGGACCCGATCATCGCCGTCCGCGGGGACGGCTACAGCGCCAAACCCGGCGCCGACGTGTCGGCGATCAATCCTCGTGCGAAGGCGGCCCTGGAGAAACTCATCGCATCCAAGAGCGCGTGAACCAGGTCGCCAGCGACCAACCATCCAACAGTCAGTCCGCCGGTTCGTAACGAAGCATGGTGACTCCCGCCTCCGGGTAGTCGGTGAAGACCGGCCGCACCCGCATGCCGACGCGGATCGCGTCGGGCTCGGCGTTGACGATCTCCGTGGAGAACCGCGGCCCCTCGTCCCACTGCACGACCGCCAAGATCTGGGGCACGTCGTCGGCGAAGTGAGGGGACACGGCGCGGTAGCTCACCGTGAACGTGTAGAGCGAACCTGCGCCGCTGATCTCGCGCCATTCCAGATCGTCGGCGAGGGTTCCCGGGGCGAGGATCCGCGGATAGAACACGTAGCTGTCCGACGAAGGCGAATACTGGATGCGGATCCTGTGTTCGCTCAACGCATCCCAGAACGGAGTCGTGGTCGGAGTGGGAATCGGCATCGGCTTGGACATGGCGCTCACGGTCTAGTCACCTTCCAGCACGAGGGTGGTCTGTTCGGAGAGGATGCCGCCGTTGCCGGAGACGAAGGCCCGATTGCAGTCACCCACCTGAGCTTCGCCCGCACGCCCCATGATCTGCCTGGTGGCATCGCACACGTGGTGCATCCCTCCCGCGGTCCCGGCCTGACCGTAACCCAGCTGACCGCCTGCCGTATTCATGGGGAAGTCACCGCGGAAGGTCAGATCGTGTTCGGTGACGAACTGCAGCCCCTTGCCCTTGGTGCAGAAGCCGGCATCCTCGAGACTGAGCAGCGCGGTGATGGTGTAGCAGTCGTAGATGGAGACCATGTCCATGTCCGACGGTGCCAGGTCGGCCATCCCGAACGCGGATTCGGCCGCCTTGACCATGGGCGTCTGCAGCAGATCCTCGGCGTAGGTGGGGGTCTTGTACGGCACCCGCTCGCCGAACCCCTTCACCCAGACCGGGCGATTGCGACTACGCCGGGCCAGGTCGGCATTGGTGACCAAGACGGCGGCCCCGCCCATCACCGGCATCACGATCTCCAGCATGTGCAGCGGCGACGCGATGACGGGGCTTGCAAGCACGTCCTCGATGGTCAATGGCTTGTCCGAGAAGATCGCTCCAGGAGTGTGATTGGCGTTCACTCGCTGGTCGACGCTGATCTTGGCCATCGCGCGTTCGTCGTAGCCGTAGGTGGCGGCATAGAGCGTCGCGACCTGACCGTACGGTCCGTTCTGGCCGAGGTTGCCATACGGAATCTCGAACTCGGCCTGCGGCGAGCCGTATCGGTTGCTCGACGCCCCGAAGTACAACATGTCGCCGAAGTCGACCGGCTTCTTCTCGGAAACCGGTGTCAGCTGCGCGGCGGGGACGACACAGAGCACCGCGTTGCAGATGCCGAGTTCGATCGCGGCGGCCGCGCGCCACACCATGGCAGCCGAGCTGGCACCGCCAAGGTCGACCAGCTCGGCGAAATTGGCTCGTATGCCAAGATATTCGATGATCGTCGAAGGCACGAATATCATCGACTCCTGCAGGTAGCCCGCGCAAATGCCGTCCACGTCCCCGGCGTCGAGGCCGGCGTCTGCCAGCGTCGAGGCGGCAAGGCGCGCCCACTGTTCGAGGGTGAACTCGGGCGGTCCGGTCGGACGCCTGGTCGCGGGCAGCTCGGTGTAGCCGACGATCGCCGCCTCACCACGTAAACCCATAGTGGTTGCCCTCCATCATCATTGCGTCACCGAACCGGCTTCACGAACCGCCCGCACCGAGCACGGCACACCGTTGACCACCTGGGTATTGCTTGGTACGTCGATCAATGCCGGCGGATTGAGAAGGTTGGAGTTCACACCCGGGTGGGCATTGGCGGTGTCGAGTCGGGTGCCGGCGAGCCCGTGTCCCCAGCCGTGGGGCAGGCAGACCACCCCCGGCATCACCTCGTCGCTGACGTCCGCGGATACCACGAGCGCGCCCTCGGACGTCGCGACCTCGGCGAGTTCGCCGGTACGCAGACCGACTCGGGCCGCATCGATCGGATGGATCAGCAGCGTGCATCGGTCTCGGCCCCGCATCAGCGCCGGGACGTTGTGCAGCCAGGAGTTGTTGGAGCGCAGGTGCCTTCGACTGGTGAGCACGAAGGCCGGTGTCTCGCGGTCGACTCGCTCGGCGAGGCGCGATACGTCGTCCGCGAGACGGGAGTGGAATAGCTCGACCTTGCCGGACGGGGTCGTCACGGCTTCGTCGATCCTGCCGCCAGCGAGCTCGTCCAGTCGGATCCCGTCGGGGTGCTCACGCACCGACGCCAGGGTCAACCCGCCCGGCCGTTCGCCGAGATCGTCACCCCACCGGCCCAATCGGATGCCGAGGTCGACCAGCCGGGCCGGGCCACGGTCTGGCAACGCCGCAATGGCCCGCTGGGGGTCTCGGCCGGTCAGGGGGGTGTTCGGCTGTGCGCACATGGTGGCGATCAGACCGCCGACGTACAGATCGTCGAGCGCTGCGACGTCGACATCGGGCACCGGTGTGCCGAAAAGCGACCCGCCCAGTCGTAGGAGAAGCTCCCACTCCGCGGGCCGGTCGGGTGCGGGTTCGAAGACGGGATCGGACCACTTCAGGCAGGAGGCAACGGAGTACGCCCAATACAGGTCGTCGGAATGGGGCCGCTCCAGCGGGGAGAGTCCGGGCAGGATGACGTCGGCATACCGGGTGGTCTCGTTGAGCCAACTGTCCACCGAGATCATCGCGTCGAGCGAATTCAGCGCGGGCGCGAGCCTGCGCGAGCCCGGCGCGGAGATGACCGGGTTGCCCGCCACGGTGATGAGGGCGCGGATCTGTCCGTCGCCGGGCGTGTCGATCTCTTCGGCGAGGCAGCTGATCGGGAACTGCCCGAACACCTCTGGTGCGCCGCGTACCCGACTGTGAAACCGTCCGAATTCCCAACCATCGGTGGGTTGGTCCGGCGGCTTCATGAACATCTGCGACCACGCGGCGGGTCTGGGGAACAGGGAACCGCCCAACTTGTCCAATGCGCCGATCGCGGTGTTGACGACGAACACGAGCCAGGTCGCCAGCGTGCCGAACTCCTGTGTGCATGTGCCGATCCGACTGTAGAGCACGGGATTGTCGGCGTGGGCGAGTTCGCGGGCCATGCGACGGATGGTGGCCGGGTCGATGCCCGTCGCCGACGCGACACGTTCCGGGGCGAACGAACTCGCCAATGCGATGACGTCGTCCAGGCCCGTGACGCGGTCACGCAGATGGTCGGGTCGCCGGATCCAGTGGTTCTCCGACAGAGTGTGCAGAATTGCGAAGAGCAACAGCGCATCGGTGCCAGGCCGGATCGGCACCCACTCGGTGGCGCTCTCGGCAGTCTGAGTGCGGCGGGGGTCGACGACCACGACCCTGCCGCGCCTGCCGATGTCCCGGAGTGAGCCCATGATGTCAGGCGCCGAGAGCATCGAGCCCTGCGACGCGGAAGGGTTGGCGCCCAAGATGATCAGGTGGTCCGTGTGGTTCAGATCGGGGATCGGCCCGTTCCACATGCCGCCAAAGAGCAGTGCACTGACGACATTGAGCGGCCATTGGTCAACGGTGCCCGGCGTGTAGTAGGCCTGCATTCCGGCCGCTTGCCCGAAACCGATGAGCGCACCGACGTGCAGGCTCAGCCCGATGTTGTGCGCAACCGGGTTGCCGAGGTACACCGTCAGTCCCCGTGCGCCATGACGATCTAGAACGGGCCGCAGGATGCGCTCGCATTCGGCCAGTGCATCGTCCCAGGACACCGCGACGTGCTCGCCGTTTCGCTTCTTCACCAACGGACGTCGGAGCCGGTCGGGATCGTGGTGTATCTGACCTAGCGACGCCCCCTTGGGGCAGAGGTGCCCACCCGACCAGACGTCGTCGCGGTTGCCTCGCACGGAGTGCACGACGGTATCCGAGGCGCGTACCGTCAGCCCGCACATCGCCTCACACAGGGGACACGTCAGCTTGTGCTCGACGAGGTTAACGGTCGCCCTCCGGCCGGATAAGCGAGTGCCGAGCCAGACGAGTGACGCGCGTCACCGCTGAGCTGGACATGTGTCCAGATTATCGGACCGAGTCAACGTTGGCAATCATTCGGTGTATTCCCCACGACTACTGCATTTTCGGACAATGTGCCAGGTTGAGCACGTGTTCTTCAGCGGAGTTGCGGTCGGCGGCAGATCAACAATTCGGACAAGTGTCCAATCCATTTCCTACGACGCATCTCCCTACGACGCCGGAGGTGCCGGCATCGCCGTGGAGGGCGACGACGTTCCGCCCGGCCTGCGGGTCGCCAGCACCAAGCCGGCGAGGATCAACGCCAGGCCGGCCAGATTCCACGGTGTGAGTGGCTCATTGAGCACGATCACCCCCGCGGCAAGCGCCACCGCGGGATTGACGTAGGTGAACACCAGAGCCCGTGCGGCACCCACTTCCCGGATGAGGGCGAAGAAGACGATGAAGGCGAGCGCGGTGCAGACGACGGCGAGGCCGACCAGCGCGACGAGTACGCGTGTCGGGGGCACCTCAGTCGGCCACGTCGCGGTGGCGGGACCGACGTACACGATCGCGGCGACGCCGAGGCAGGCCGCGGTCATGGGCAGGCTCGGCACGTCGGCGAGGTAGCGCGCTGCGACCAACGGCGCGATCGCATAACAGAGCGCGACGACGAGAACCTCGAGAACCGACCAGGCGCTGCCTCCCGTCATCTCGGGTCCCGCCAGCACCGCGACGCCGGCGAGGCCGACGGCGAGTCCGGCGATTCGCTTGCCGCCCAGTCGGCGTTCCCCCCCGGTCAGCCTGTCGAGAACGGTGGCGATGATGGGCGCGGCCGCGATGAGGAGCCCGGTCAACGAGCTGGAGATGTGCCGCTCGGCATCGGATAACAGCAACCAGGCGGCGATGATCTCGAAGAAGGCGAAGACCAGCACCGGCTTCCAGCACTTGAGTACCGGTGCCCACGCGGCGCGAGACATCGCGAGTGGCAGCAGCACGGCCGCCCCGATGGCCGTCCGGGCGAACACCAGCACGGGCGCCGAAACGCCCTCGATCGCGACCTTGATCAGCAGGTACGGGATGCCCCAGATCACGCTCATCGCTGCAAAGAGCAACCACCCGCGACGGCTCACCCGCGGGTGAGCTCCGCGTATCGGGCGACGTGATCGTCCGTCGAACCGAATTCGTATTGCACGGCGGTCAGGCGCTTGAAGTAGTGTCCGATCGCCAGCTCTTCGGTCATCCCCATGCCGCCGTGAAGTTGGACGGCGTTCTGGCCGATGAAGCGGGCAGCTCTGCCGATGGTGGCCTTGGCCGCAGACACCGCACGAGCCCGCGTCGTGGCATCGGCTTCGAGGTTCAACACGGCGAGGTAGACGGCGGCGACGGACTGTTCGAGCTCCATGTGCATGTCGACCATCCGGTGCTGCAGAACCTGGAAGCTGCCGATCGGCTGTCCGAACTGCTGCCGCTGTTTGCAGTACTCGACGGTGTCGGACAGGACCTTGCGCATCCCGCCGACTGCTTCGGCGCACACGGCCGTGGCGCCCTCGTCGCGAGCGTGGGCCAGCGACGGCCAGGCCTGGCCCTCCTCGCCGAGCAGGGCGTCGGCGGGCAGGCGCAGTTCGGCGAGCAGCAGGTCGGCCGCGCGTCGGTCGTCGACGGTGCGGTATGCGTGCATCTCCAATCCGGACGCGACGGCCGCCACGTCGACCAGGAACAGGGATGGTCCGTGTTCGGTGCGCGCACTGACCAAGAGGTGGGTCGCGAGCGGTGCGCTGACGGCCATCGTCTTGGATCCCGTGAGCACCCATTCGGCACCGTCGCGACGGGCCGTTGTCGCGACGTCCTGCCAGCGGTCACCCGATTGGGCCTCACCCGCGGCAAGAGCGACGATCGCGTGTCCCGCGGCGACGAGTTCCAGGAGTGCCGAAGCCCGCTTGCCGCCAGCCCGAACCAGAAGGCCTGCAGAGACCACGGCGGTGTCCACGTAGGGTTCGACGACCAGTGCGTGGCCGAGGGCCTCCGCGATCACCATCACCTCGACCGGGCCCCCGCCGATTCCGCCCACCTCCTCGGGCAGCGCGGCGCCCAGAATGCCCAGTTCGTCGGCGAAGGCGCGCCAGATGTCGGGCTGCCAGCCCGCCCCGGTCTTGGCGGCCGTACGGCTGCGCTCGAGGCCGTAGCGCGTCGAGAGGAACTTCGTCAGCCCGTTGCGCAGCATCTCTTGTTCGTCGGAGAGTGTGAAGTCCATCAGAGCCCCAGTGCTGCCTTGGCGAGAATGTTCCGCTGAATTTCGTTGCTACCCGCGTAGATCGAGCCCGCGCGGTCGTTGAAGTACCGCAAGGGAGCTACGGCCTGCCAGGCTTCGCCGCTGACGTAACCGTCGAGCGGCGGCTCGTATTCCGCGATCGGCCCGCCAGGTCGCGTCGCATGCGGTTGGTACGCGCGGCCGCGCGGACCGGCGGCCTCCATGGCCAGCTCTGTCAGGGTCTGGCTGAGTTCGGTGGTGAGAATCTTGAGCATCGACGATGCCGGGCCGGGGTGTCCGCCACCGGCGAGCGCCGACAGCACGCGGTATTCGAGGATCTCCAGCACGTCGGTGCGAATCCGCGCGTCGGCGAGCTTTCGCGCGAAGGCTGGGTCGTCGAGGAGTCGGCCGCCGCCGGACCCTGGCTGAACCGCCGCGGCGGCCGCGACCTCCTCGGCCATCACCTGCAGGGCGGGCGCGCTGGCGCCACCGCCCCGTTCGAACTCCAACAGGTACTTCGCTACCGTCCAGCCGTCGTCGATCTCACCGACGACGTTGGACTTCGGGACGCGAACCTCGTCGAAGAACACTTGGCTCTGGATCTCCTCGCCGGACGTCATGACCAGCGGACGGATCTGTATCCCTGGCGACGTCATGTCGATCAGCACGAAGGTGATGCCCTGTTGCTTCTTGGCCGCACGTGACGTGCGGACGAGCGCGAACATCCAACTCGCCTCGCGTGCGTGGGTGGTCCAGATCTTGCTGCCCGTACAGACGAGGTCATCGCCGTCGTCGACGGCTGCCATCGACAACGCGGCGAGGTCGGATCCCGCTTCGGGTTCGGAGTAACCCTGGCAGAAGAACACCTCACCGGTGAGGATGCGCGGCAGGAAGTAGTCCTTTTGAGTCTTCGTGCCGTAGGCGACGATCGCATGCGCCACCATGCGAATTCCCATGGGCGACAGCGACGGGGCGCCGGCAAGGGTGGACTCGCGGCTGAACACGTAGTGCTGTGCGAGGCTCCAGTCGCAGCCGCCATGTTCGACCGGCCATGCCGGCGCGGCCCAACCGCGTTGGTGCAGAATCCGCTGCCACTCGAGGCTTGCCTCGTGGTCGCTGTACACGCTGGTCATCAGGCGGCCGGACCTTCGCAGTTCCGGCGTCAATCTCTCTTCGAGGAATGTGCGTACTTCGTCGCGAAAGGCGATGTCGGTCGGCGACCACAGAAGGTCCATGGATGTCTCCCTTCGTACGATGCCCGTGTCCGGCGACAGTAAACCTAGTTACCCAGGTGGCGTCGATGAGAAGAGGGGTGCCGAGAAGAACGGTTCAGCGCAGGGACTGCCGGGCCAGGAACTCCCGGTAGTAGCCGAGTGACTCGTCGGCGATGATCGCGGGAAGCATCAGCTCCCACATTCGCGTGAAACGGGCCCGGAGATCCGTTCCGTCGGCCAGCGCGCTCGCGAGCAACTCCGAGCCGGCCATTGCGGCGACGATCGTGGCTCCGGTGGCTTCGACGTCCAACTCCGCGCGCACGTCGCCCTCGGCAGCGGCGATCTTGATGCGCCCCACTAGGTCCGTCACCAGAATCTGCAAAGTGCTCTTTGCTGCGGGGTTGAATCCACCGAAAGTTCGGAGTAGCCGAGCTCCCGCTCGTGCGACCTTGTCGGTGCCGAGTACGTCGGTGACGACGAACGAACCGTGGATGACGTTCTCCATCGCGGGGGAGCTCGATCGACCTGATGCGCGGAATGCGCCGAGCACGGTCTGCGCGCCCTCTTCGATGATCGCGGTCGCCAAGGCTTCCTTGGAGTCGAAGTGGTAATACAGTGCACCCTTGGTCAATTCGGCGCGTTCGATGATGTCGCCCAACCCCGCGGCAGGGTAACCGATCTCGTTGATCAGGTCGACTGCAGAGTCGATGATCTTCCGCCGGGTGGCCTCAGATCGAGCCTGGCGCACCATATTCCAGCACCTCCGTCGATCCATGATTGTGACGATCGTTCGACGGGATCATAGTTCCATGGCGCCCGGGGGTGCGGCATTCTCGATCGCGAGTGCCGACCGGCGACTGATTGAATCCGTCAGATGGGGAAGTGGTCCCGGTTTGCGAAGCCCGGTGGGGCCGTCAGGAGGACTGCGTCGAATTCTCCGATGAACCGTGCAGTGTCGTCGGCTACTCGTCGACGTCAATGAGAGGTACGGCGAGGTCAGCAGGCGGGTGACCCGTTCTGACGTGCATTGCGGTCGAATGTCGCCATTGGCGCTCCCGCGGGCGGCGATGTCGGCGAAGGTCTCCGACGCGGCTCTCCGAGATCCTGGCCGGGAGACCGTCGACGCGGCCGACGGATTCGAAGAGGGTGAAGGCCGTTGGACCGAACTGGGTGTCTCGCACGGCTTTAGTGACGTCGGCACTGGCAACGACGTCATGGAGACTGACCTGGCGATACGGCATGACGGCGAAGTCGCGTGCCGCGGCGCGAAGGATCCGCCGCCCGGGTGGTGTCGCCCGCCCCTCCGGTCCGGGCGGCCGTGGATACCCCTCGCCCCCGGCAGATGAAACGTCGGCAGGGTGGTGGAGGGCACCGTTTACCCAGGAAGTGTCCTATCTCACATCTGCCCGGACGCGAAGTCGGGCGCGTCCGGGCAGATGAATCACGTGGTTGCAGCGGTTTTTGGTTGCGGGTGTGGCCAATTTTGCTCCAAACTTTCGGTCGCATCTTCTAGTGCTGTTCATTCCAAAAGTATGTAAAGTACGCGATGTGAAGACTTCCGGTCTGAAGCCACTGAGGGGCGTCGTCGCCGCCGGTGGGCGTTGGCAGCTTGATCGTCCGGATCGGGTGGACCCGGCATCTCGCCGCGCGGTCGCAGCGGCAGGATTGGCCGTTGGCAAATCTCGAGAAGGATCCCTTCGGGCTGCAGCAACGTCAATACGCGAGGCATCGACGACTCTCCGTGGTCGGATTGGGTCGCGTGAAAAAGGGTCGCCAAGTGCAACGATTGGGCGATCCTACGATTCGTGGGAGTTCAAGGACGCATGTTGCGCGCCGGACTCTGGCAACTCATCAATCAACCGACAAGCTATCGCGGAGTAATCGACGCTCATGTGGGATACAGAAGTTGACGTAGCGGTCATCGGCGCCGGTATCGGCGGCCTTGCGAATGCCATCGCGACGGTGGACGCCGGCGGCGAGGTAGTGGTCGTCGATGCGATGCCGTCGGTGCGTGGCGATGCCGCGCCAGTGGCCCTGCGCGAGCGGGTAGCGGCCAAGCATGGCCTGCTGCTCCCCGAGACGCTTGATGCGGAGACCAACGAGTACTTGGCCGCGCTGGTCGAGGGCGTCCCCATGGACGGTTTGCGCGATGCCACCGTGCCACGACGCAGCGCGCGCAACCTGTCGAAGGAAGAGGTCGACCGGCGCTTCGTCGAACCGTTCATGGGGTCCCGGCTGAACGGTTGGGCCGCGAAGTGCGTCGCATCCCCGTACGGGCTGCTGTACACGAGCATGCGGGACTGGCGGACGACGACGATGCGGTCGACCGATGGTGAGGCCATCGAGGTCATGTCGCTCGGCACGGTCGACGGGGTCGGCGGTGATGGCGAGGCGGTGCTGCGCGACTGGGTGGCCGATCAGGCGCGGCAACGCGACATCGACGTCCAGACAGGCAGTGCACTGCAGCGGATCGTCTTCGAGGAGGGCGTCATCGTCGGCGTCGTTCTGTCGACCCCCGAGGGCCCCCTTGCGGTACGGACGCGCGCCGGTGTGACGCTGTCGCCCCATGACCATGACCATGACCACGACCCCGTGTCGGGCGACCGTGCCGACGTCGTCACGGGCGAGCGACTGCAGGTCTGCCTCGTCGGTCGGACCGCAAGCCGATTCGGGCGGGTCGAGTTGTTGGCCACAGTGCCAGCAGCCGTCCGGCCCACGTGCACCGGCTCTCGCCGTCAGTTGCGCGAGGGCATGCACGAAGCGCGCCAGACGTCCCTAGAGAGTTGGCGTTGCGGAAAAGTGCACGGGTACCCGGCCTTTGGCTAGTAGCGAGGCCATGTCGTCTCCGTCAAGCGCTGGCGACAACAGGAAGCCCTGTGCTCGATGGCAGCCGTGACGTAGCAGCGTCATTGCGGCGGCTCTGGTCTCAACGCCCTCGGCGACCAGTTCCAATTCGAACGCCTCGGCCAGCGCGATGACTGCGCGCACGATCGCCAGATCATTGGTGTTCGAACCGAGATCGGCGACGAAGCCCCGGTCGATCTTGAGCACGTCGACAGGCAATGACTTCAGATGTGACAGCACGCTGAAGCCGGTCCCGAAATCGTCGATGGCGACCTGAACGCCGACATCGCGCAGACCCGCCAACGTGACGCTGGTGGTCTCCATGTCCTGAACGACGACGCTTTCGGTGATCTCCAGGCACACCGAGCCGCGGTCCAGAGCGAATTCGCGCATGACGTTGGCGACGGACTCCACGAACCCGTCGGTCACCAGCTGCACCGGTGACACGTTGACCCGCAGCACGATTTCGCCGGCTATCCCCAGCGTGCGCCACCTTGCGAACTCTGCGCAGGCCGTACGCAATATCCAGCGACCCAAATCGTCGGCGAGGCCGACGGACTCTGCGACGGCGATGAACGACGCGGGCGACAGCAGGCCGCGGGTCGGATGGTTCCACCGCACCAACGCCTCCGTCGCGAGCACTTCGCCGGTGCGCATGTCGACCTCGGGCAGGTACTGCAGGAACAGTGAGCCGTCGTCGATGACGTCCTGAAGGTGACGTTCGATGTCGTTGCGGTAATCCGTGCGCAGGGACATCTCGTCCGAGAACACCGCGACCTGATTTCCGCCCGCACTCTTGGCGGTGAGCACCGCTTGATCCGCCCGGCGGAGCAGATCCGACGTGGTGTCACGGCCAGGTGCGCCGAGTGCGACGCCGATGCTGACGGTCCTGGTGAGCATCTCACCTTCGATCGCGACGTGTTCGCGCAGCAGCGACAGCAGCCGATCGGCGAGCTGGGCCGCTTCCTTGGCCGACGTCGGGGACGCGAGCACCACGACGAACTCGTCGCCGCCCAGTCGCGAGATGACGCTCGCATCTTCGGTTCCCCGTTGCAGGCGCTCGGCGAGGACACGGATGAACCAGTCGCCGGCGCTATGGCCGAGGTAGTCGTTGATGGTCTTGAGTCGATCGAGGTCGAAGTACAGCGCCGCCACGGGCCCGGGGGACCCGTCCGAGAGCCTGGCGTCGAGGTGCTCGATGAGCGCCCGCCGGTTCTGCAGTCCCGTCAGATCGTCGTGCTCGGCCAGGTAGCGCAACCGCTCCTCGGCCCGAACCCGTGCCTGTACCTGCGCGAACAACGAGGCGATCGCCTCAAGCGCGCTGAGCTCCTCGGGCTTCCACTCGCGGTCGCCGAACTTCACGAAGCCGAGCACACCCGTCGTCAGATCGCCCGACACCAACGGCGCCGCTGCCGTGGAACTCCGAGGAACGCTGCGCCCCTCCTCGATC
>NZ_JBOGDD010000660.1:0-1909 GCF_050701675.1 Mycobacterium sp.
GCTCACCCCGTACGTGCGCGGCGGCAAGATCGCCCTGTTCGGCGGCGCCGGCGTGGGCAAGACGGTGCTCATCCAGGAGATGATCAACCGCATCGCCCGCAACTTCGGTGGTACGTCGGTGTTCGCAGGCGTGGGGGAGCGCACCCGCGAGGGCAACGACCTCTGGGTCGAGTTGGCCGACGCCAACGTGCTCAAGGACACGGCCCTGGTCTTCGGCCAGATGGACGAGCCGCCCGGCACCCGTATGCGGGTCGCGCTGTCGGCGCTGACCATGGCGGAGTACTTCCGCGACGAGCAGAACCAGGACGTGTTGTTGTTCATCGACAACATCTTCCGGTTCACGCAGGCTGGTTCCGAGGTCTCGACCCTGCTCGGCCGCATGCCGTCCGCGGTGGGCTACCAGCCGACCCTGGCCGACGAGATGGGCGAGCTGCAGGAGCGGATCACCTCCACCCGCGGTCACTCCATCACCTCGATGCAGGCCGTGTACGTGCCCGCCGACGACTACACCGACCCGGCGCCCGCCACGACGTTCGCGCACTTGGACGCCACCACGGAGCTTTCGCGTGCGGTGTTCTCGAAGGGCATCTTCCCCGCGGTGGACCCGTTGGCATCCAGTTCGACGATCCTTGACCCCGCCGTTGTCGGTGACGAGCACTACCGCGTCGCGCAGGAGGTCATCCGGGTTCTGCAGCGCTACAAGGACCTTCAGGACATCATCGCCATCCTCGGCGTCGACGAGCTGTCCGAAGAGGACAAGCAGTTGGTCAACCGCGCGCGTCGCATCGAGCGCTTCCTCAGCCAGAACATGATGGCGGCGGAGCAGTTCACGGGTCAGCCTGGCTCGACGGTTCCGCTCAAGGAGACCATCGAAGCCTTCGACAAGCTGACCAAGGGTGAGTTCGACCACCTGCCAGAGCAGGCGTTCTTCCTCATCGGCGGCCTGGAGGACCTGGCCAAGAAGGCCGAGACCTTCGGCGCCAAGCTCTGATGATCGTCGTGCCCGGTCTGACTCCAAAGGAGGTGTGCCATGGCTGAACTCCACCTCGAGATCGTCGCCGTCGAGCGTGAGTTGTGGTCGGGTGAGGCAACGTTCGTGTTCACCCGCACCACGGCCGGTGAGATCGGCATCATGCCCAGGCACATTCCGCTGGTGGCCCAACTGGTCGACGACGCCATGGTGCGGGTCGAGCGGGAGGGCGAGGACGATCTTCGCATCGCGGTGGACGGGGGATTCCTGTCCGTCACCGACGAAGCCGTCCGGATTCTGGTCGAGAACGCCGAACTGGAGTCGGAGATCAACGCCGACGAAGCCAAGCGGGACGCCGAATCGGATGACGAGCGCACCGCAGCGTGGGGCAGGGCGCGTCTGCGTGCCCTAGGCGAGATCGACTGAGTCGCCGGTGAGCGCGTCCATGATGGTCATGGCCGCGCTGGTCGGCGTCCTGTTGCTGATCGTCGTCGCGCTGACCTATCGGCTGTGGAAGCTGCGGCAGGTAGGGGGCTCCGCCGCGATTCTGCGTGACATCCCGGCCATCGGTGGACACGGCTGGCGCCACGGAGTGGTGCGCTACCGCGGAGGGGAAGCCGGTTTCTACCGGTTGTCGAGTCTGCGGTGGTGGCCGGATCGCCGGCTGTCCCGCCGTGGCGTCGAAGTGGTCGGCCGCCGATCACCTCGCGGTGACGAGTTCGACATCATGAGCGCCGAGATCGTCGTTCTCGAGCTTCGCGATACGGGTCCCGAAAGCCGCAGAGGCTACGAGATCGCTCTCGACCGTGCTGCTTTGACCGCATTCACGTCGTGGCTGGAGTCGCGTCCATCCCGCGCGCGGCGGCGGACGACCTAACGCGCGGGACCGCCGGGCTGCCAGAGCACGTCGCCATCGGGGTTTGCGACGCGCGTCAGGAT
>NZ_JBOGDD010000661.1:0-5857 GCF_050701675.1 Mycobacterium sp.
GCGCTAGTGAGGCCGGGACTGACCGAAAGGATTCGCATGCAGACCAGCTCTGGCAAGCCGATCCCGAGCGGCCCCAACGCCGCGGCAGCTTGGGGTCTCAGAGCCGCCATCACGCGATACATCAGGTAGCCCAGCGGCTGATCGTCGGATTCGTCCACGTCACACATGCTGACACAGTCCTGCTGTTTCGAGTGTGTGGCTGCAGCTGGTCAGCGCAACGACCCGCAGCCGAACGCCGCGACGAGCATCGGCGGGCCTCCGCGATTCTCAGCGGGCGCGGATCTCTCCGGCACAGCTCCCTGACGTGCATGAGCATCAAGCTCCTTGACACTCGATGATCCCGCGCGTAGCAAGGAGCTTGATACTCATTCGGGATGCCACAACGCGTGGTTGTCACGACGGAAAGGAAACAGAGAGATGTCATTTGGAGGATTTTCAGGCGGTCCCGGCTTCGACGGGGACGGTCTCGGCGGTGCTGGCTTCGGTGGGCCCGGTTTCGGTGGGCCTGGTTTCGGGCCGGACAGCGGATCCGGTTTCGCAGGCGGCTTCGGCGGGCAAGGATTTGGACCCGGCTTCGGCGGCCCGGGCCGACCCGGCCCGTGGGGCCTCAAGCGCGCCGCCGTCGGCACAGCGGCGATCTTGCTTGACGGACCTGCCGATTCAGCCCAGATCCTGGAGCGTGTCAACCAGGTCACTGACGGCGCATTCACACCCCCGCAGGACATCGTCGACCTGGCCATCGGACTGCTCGCCGGCCGAGGTGTGGTCACCGTCGACAATGGAGTCGCCACCCTGACCGACTTCGGCAAGAACCTGCTGGCGTGGCGCGGCATCAGCAGCGAGACCGTCCACGCCTTCCTGGCGAAGGCCGCCAAATTCGTTGACGTCATCAAGATCCACAAGGAGCTTCGCGAAGTCGGTGGGCTGGCCCGGACCATCGTCCGCAGCGGTACGGACGAGCAGAAGGCGGCGTTGGCCGAGAACCGGACGAAGATCCTGGAAGCAGTGACGGACGCCAAGAAGGCCCTGCACCGCGCCCTCGGCGAGGCCTAGGACCGGGCCCGACCGGCGTGCGGCCCTTCGCGATTCAGCACGCCGGTCGGCCGCCCCATCTGGGCGTCGTCGGACATGAAGAAGAACGGCCAGCACGCAAGCACGTAGACCGCGAATACGGCCAGCGGGGCCAGTAGCGGCAGCCACGGCAGCTGAAGCGGGAACGCGGCGGCCATCACGCCGACGAAGGTAAACCCCAGAGCGGCAATCATTGCCGGTGACGATGCACCCGCCGAACCCGCCAAACCGGTCTCGGTGTGCCGCAGCAGCAGGTAACACGCGGCGGATAGGCCCGCCAATCCGGCCACCAGCGGCTGCGCATCGGTGAGCATGACGGCGGCGGCGGCGAGAAGGACGGCCAGCGTGCCCGCGGCGCGAAACCCGATGCCCACCAACACCGCGAGCGAGGCGAGGATGGCAATGACGAATGCGGCCCCGGCGGTGTGGATTCCGGCGGCTGCCACCATCACCAGCCCGAACGCGGTCGATGGCAGATGAGTCCTGCCGATGGCGTGCGTCATCGCGGCCTGCGCATCGGACGTCGGTGCCGTGGAACCAGCGCGATGGCCTGATCGAGCGTGTACTCCGGTGACCAGGAGACCACGTCCACTCCGATGGTGCCCATGTCCCGGTGCATGAATGACCGCTGCAGCGCCCACATCCGGGCGACCAGGGGGTCGTGTTCGGCCGTGAACGGGGTCCCCACGAGCATGTCGACGGCAACCACGGTGTGGCCACGCTTGCGGAGGTCGATCAGCGCCAGGGCGAAATCGGTCTCCAACAGCGTGGAGAACGCGATGACGATCGCCCCGGTCGGGACCGCTGCGCGGGGAGCGAGTGTGCCCATACCGGTTTCGGGCCCGCCGGTGGCGTCCAGGATGGTGTCGAGGATTCGGTAGAACTGAGCCTTGCCTGTGTCGGCGCCCAGCCAGTGCGTTCGTCGGTTGCCGAGGGCGACGACGCCGGCGCGGTCTCCTTGGCGCAGCGCGGTCTGCGCCACCTGCACTGCGCCGCGCGCCATCCGCTCGGTGGCCTCGGTGGCCGGACCGAGCGGCTGGGCGTGGGTGTCGATCAGAACTACGACGTCGGCGGCGCGATCGGTCAGTCGCTCGGTCACGTGTAGTGCGCCACGCCGCGCGCTGACCGGCCAGTTCACCGAGCGAAGCTGATCACCCGGCACGTAGGCGCGGATGTCGGCGAACTCGACGCCGGGACCGACGTGGCGAGTCAGGTGGGTGCCGAGGCGGTCGGGCAGTTCCGTGGTGGGAATGCCGGTGTCCTGCGGGGGCGCGATGGGGAAGACGCAACAGTCGGCGACGTCGACGGTCGCCGTCCCGCGGAGAAGTCCGCCGGCAGCGCATACGTCGAGGTGAGCACGCACGGCGTAGCGTCCCCACCGCGACGCCGACACGGCGATCGTTTGGCGATCCGCCGCGTGCTCCCCCTCGTTGTGAACGACCTCCAGGTCCATCCCCTCGACAGCCGAAACAGTCAGTGTGACAGCAGCTTCCGCCGTCGACCACACGGTCAATCGAGCCTTCTCGGACTCGAAGAAGTATTGGCGACTCGCAGAGCTGTGAACCCGCACGGTGGGCCGTTCTCGCTGCCAACTGATCGAGCACAGTACGCCGAGAAGCGGGGCGGCGAACGCGATCAGTTGCCAGCGGGAGTCGAACACCGCCGCGGCCAGGATCGCCGCCGCGCAAGTCGCCATCGCGAGGGTCAATGGCGAAGCGCGCCAGCGGAGTTCAACGTCTACCTCGCGAGCCTGGGTCACCGGGTACCCCGTGCTCTCGGGACGGGCATGCGGGCGAGCAGTTCGGCCAGGACGTCGCCGGCGTGTATCCGCCGCACCCACATCTCCGGGCGGAGGCTGATGCGGTGCGCCATGGCCGCAACGGCGAGTGTCTTCACGTCCTCGGGGATCACGTGGTCGCGGCCGCGCAGCAGGGCGTGGGCCCTGGCGAGTTGCACCAGGTCGAGTTCGGCGCGCGGACTGGCCCCGACGGCGATCTGGGGGTGCTGGCGCGTTGCTTCCGCCAGGGAGACCACGTAGTCCAGTACGTCGTCGTGCACCGTGATCTGCTCGACGGATTCCTGCATGGCGAGGAGGGCGTGCTTGTCGACGACCTGGTGGATGAGCATTTCAGCCGAACCACGCTCGAGGCGGCGGCGCAGCATCGACCTCTCCTCTTGTTTGGACAGATAGCGAAGCTCGAGCCGGATCGTGAAGCGGTCCAACTGAGCTTCCGGCAACGGATAGGTGCCCTCGTACTCAATCGGGTTCTCGGTGGCCAGCACGATGAACGGCGCAGGCAGCGGATGCGTGGTCCGGTCGATGCTGACCTGGTGTTCGGCCATGGCCTCCAGCAGGGCGGCCTGCGCCTTCGGCGGCGTCCGGTTGATCTCGTCGGCCAGCAGCAGATTGGTGAAGACGGGGCCTTCGCGGAACTCGAAGCGACCCGACTGCATGTCGTAGATGGTCGAGCCGAGGAGGTCGGCGGGCAGCAGATCCGGGGTGAACTGCACGCGGGTGAAGTCCAATCCCAGTGCCGCGCCGAACGATCGTGCGATCAGCGTCTTGCCAAGGCCAGGGAGGTCCTCGATGAGCACGTGCCCGCGAGCAAGCACCGTGGTGAGAATCTGGGTCAGCGCTTCGCGTTTGCCCACCACGACGCGCTGGATCTCGTCGAGGATCGTCTCGCAGTGGGCGGCGGTCGTCGCGATGGGAATGGTCATAGGCGCTCCAGACGCTCGATGATGTCGGTGAATGCGGCCCGGCCCGGTCCCCGTTCCTGGGTGCCGGTGCGCGAAACGTTTTCGGGGTCAACCCAGGCCCACAGCTCGTCACCGAAGAGGATGCGGCCGGTGGCGTCGAAGGCCGCGGGATTTCTGGCCCTCGGTTGGCGTGTCGCGAATTCGAACTGCCGGGCGAGCATGGGTCGCAGCCGCCGGTCCCAGTCCGCTCGCGTGGAGTCCGACCAGACGATCTGGGACTCGGTCCGTTCCACCCACCGATCCAGTGCCGTCGCCGTGTCGTCGGTCGGAGCGTCGAACGATCCGGCTCTGTGCCCACGGGCCAGCCGCCATCGGGCGGCGATGAGCGCCAGCGCCACGGCGACACCCGAAAACCAGGCCACCGCTTCACGTTCCGCCAGCACGACCGAAAGAGCCTCTGCGGTCACCACCCCGCCCGCCCCGCCCGCCACGAGCGCTCTGACGGGCGAGCTCGCGCTGGCCGCCCCGGTGCAGATCAGGATGACGAGCAGTCCCGTCGAGCCGACCAGGATCGCCGTCACCGTGAACGTGCCGCCGAGCCCGCTGGCCGGCCGGCCGCGGGCCGGGTCCCCTCCGCCTGGTAGATATCCGTGCAACGCGGCCGCGGCCGCAATCAACAGCACGAGCACGGCGAAGACGCGCGCACGCCGCTTGTCGATCCCAGGCATCGTCACCACTCGGCTGATCTCCCACCGGCCCCTCGCGACCGGTGGGTCTGCTCCCATCCTGGCTGCGGTCAGGGCGGGCCCGCAACGGAACGGTCTAGATCATCTGCCGGTGTTGGCCCCCGGCAGAGGCACGACGACATGTTCGTGCCCTACCTCCCGACGGCCCGGAAGTCCCTAGTAACAGCCCGAAAAACCACTGCACCACAGTGTGATTCCGGCACCACTCCCCCGGATTCATCAACACTCGACGACGTTGAGGGCAAGCCCGCCGCGAGACGTCTCCTTGTACTTGTCCTGCATGTCTGCTCCGGTCTCGCGCATGGTCTTGATCGCCGTGTCCAGGCTGACGTGGTGCACGCCGTCGCCGCGCAAGGCGATCCGCGCGGCGGTGACCGCCTTCACCGCCGCCACGGCGTTGCGCTCGATGCACGGGATCTGCACTAGCCCGCCGACTGGGTCGCACGTCAGTCCGAGATTGTGTTCGATGCCGATCTCGGCGGCGTTCTCGATCTGGGCGGGCGTGCCGCCCATCGTCGCGGCCAGACCTGCGGCGGCCATCGAGCAGGCCGAGCCGACTTCGCCCTGGCACCCCACCTCGGCCCCTGAGATCGACGCGTTCGCCTTGAACAGCATCCCGATGGCGGCGGCCGTCAGCAGGAACGTCACGGTGCCCGCGTCGTCGGCGCCGGGGATGAACCTGCGGTAGTAGTGCAGCACCGCGGGGATGATCCCCGCGGCACCGTTCGTGGGCGCCGTGACCACCCGCCCGCCGGAGGCGTTCTGTTCGTTGACGGCCAGTGCGTAGACGGTCAGCCAGTCGACGGCGTGCAGCGGATCCTCGGGATTGGCGGCCAGAGCCTCCGCCAGCAAACCGGCCCTGCGGCGTACCCGAAGTCCCCCCGGCAGGTGGCCACGCGCGGCGAGGCCGTCGTTCACGCATTCCTGCATGGCCGCCCAGATGCGCAGCAGACCCGCGGTCAGGTCCGGGGTGCGCGCCAGCGCGGCCTCGTTGCGTGCCATGAGGTCGGCGATGGTGCAGGAATTGGCCTCGGCCAACGCCACCAACTGTGCGGCACTGTCGAACGGGAAGGGCGTGTCCCCCGCGTCACTCGGTGTGCGTTCGCCGTCCTCGACGATGAACCCGCCGCCGACGGAGAAGTACGTGCGCTTCAGCAGCGTCATCCCTGCCGCGTCAAGCGCCTCGAACACCATCCCATTGGAGTGAAATCCCAAGGTTCGCAACAGCATGACGAGATCCGCGGCCTGGTCGAACGGGATCTCGTGGGTGCCGCCGACGCGGATCGCGTGCTCGGTTCCGATCTCGGCCACGCGCTGTTGACCGGCGACCGGATCGATGG
>NZ_JBOGDD010000662.1:0-2434 GCF_050701675.1 Mycobacterium sp.
ATCATGTCCGACGCGATCAGCGAGGACGCCACGGTCTAGCGCCGGGCAGTTCTACAGGTTCACCGCTGGGTCGGGAGCAGCGTGCCGCGGCGAGCTCTGCTGCGGCGCCGGAGCTGTCGCCGGCGCGTCCTTCGGTGCAGGCTCGGGCGCCCGTTCCGCATTCGTGGCACCCGGCTCCGCGCCCGGCTTGTCCTTGGCGTCGTCGCGACGGTCGTCCGGCTTCTCGGTACCGTCGTCGGCTGGCTTGTCCGGCTTGCCGTCCTCGGCCGGCTTGCCGTCGGCCGCGTCGCCGGATCCTCCCAGCCCGCCTGCCATCTGGCTGATCTGCTGGACGCCCTGCATGATGCCCTGCGGCACGGAGGCAACGGCTCCCATCGCCTGCATCGGTATCTGCATGGCCTGCCCGGCCATCTGCATCGGCATGCTCATCATCTCGCCCATTTGGCCCATCGCACCACCGCCTCCGGCGCCCGAACCCCCGCCGGGGCCACCGGCCGAATCGAACTGATGCTTCTCGATGTCCGCGGCATTCTGCTGGTCCGCACTCTTGTACTGCCCGGCGGCGGACACGATGGTGGACGCAGTGCCTGTCGCTTGGTCCTTGAGCTGCGGTAACCCGTCCTGGATCGCGCCCTCCATCGCGGGCAGCTTGTCCGCAATCGCCTGGCTCATCGGATCGGTACCCGTGACGGTGAAGGGCGGCGGCGCCTCGGGCAGACCCCCGGCCGCCGTCAGCAACTGATTGCCGTAGCGCTCCAACAGTTCTGGATCGACCGTCAGCGGCGGAACGGCGCCGTCACCCATTCCCATTCACTCCACCCCGCTCAGAATCGAATGTTTCGAACGACGTCGTAGACACCCGCGATCCACAGCAGCAGCGGGATGACGGCCGCGATCGCAGCGCCGTCGAGCAGTTCGAGAATTCTCTTGGTCACCGGCGACACTCGCCGGACGCCGTCGGTTGCACCGACCAGGATCAGGGCGACGACGACACCCACGCAGTAGATGCTGAGCACCAGCCACGCACTCTGCGGGTTCCACAGACATAGCTTGATCATCACGCCGGTCGGGATCACCACCGTCGCGGCGAGAAGCGCCCAGGCACACCACCGCTCGGCGTACAGGCGTGAGCGGAATCCGCAGACCGTCGTGACGAGCCCCGCCACGATCAGGCTGTGGACGAAGAAGTGTCCCTGCACCACCACCGCGATCGCACCAGCGGCCAACACCACCGCGCCGGCCGTCAGGAAGCCGACCAGCAGTTGCTTGGCCAGGTGGCTGCGTTCAGTCAGTCGCACCGCCGATTCGGGCACGGACGCGATGATCGCCTGCCACGTCGGCGTTTCCTCGTCCGTCGCTTCGCGCGTCGAAACCGGATCCAGCAGTTCATCGTTCGACACGGACTCACCGGGTGCCGGGATGGGCGGGAGCGCGATCCGCGCGACGGCCACCGTCAGCTTCGCGGAGTTGGTCACGACGATCATGCCGAAGGCGATGGCGCTTGCCGGTACCCAGTCCTGCCATCCGTAGCCGTACGCGACGGCGGCGGCAGTGACCGCGACCGCGAAGATCGCCAGGAACGACGCCACCTCCGCGCGCTTGCGTGGGCCTCCCCGCGTGGCCAGAACCACCAGCAGGAGCACGGCGGCAGCACCGGCGACGTTGGGGGCGCCCAACCCTGACACCCCGTCGGGCAACGGAACGACCAGCGCGGCAGCACCCGCGAGCGGTGCGAGCGAAGCGACCAGCAGACTCTCGGAGGCGTCGAGGTTCTGGTACCGATTCCTGGCCAGCACACTGCCACCGAGCAATCCGACGCCGAGCACGGCGAGGGCCAGCGTCCACCACCAGCCGTGCCCGGTCTGCGACCAGCTGAGCACGACGACCCCGGCGACGAGTAGTGCCACGACCGGAATCACCAGTCCCACGAAGCGATTCAGCGCGGTGCGGTCGAACTCCGGTGACTCGTCGAGCACGGCGATCGCGTCGATGACGTCCTCGACCAGCGGTCGGTACCGCTCGGTGCGACTCACCGACACCAAGGTCAGCAGCGCGCCGTCGACGACGCCTGCCTCATCGAGCGACTCGGCGGCCTTCAGCGGCGGGGCACCTGGACGCGCGAACGCCCACTCCCCCTGCGCCTTGAAGTCGAAGCCCGCCAGGACGTCCGCCGGCGTGTCCTCGAGCAACTCCGCCAGCACCAACACGGTCTCGTCGATGTATGTCTCGACCGGCGCGGCGGACGGCAGGACGAGATCCGTCATGCGGCGCCCCGTCAGGATGGTGACGCGCGTCGTCGACGGCCGGCCGGGCGTGGTGCTCGGCGTGCTAGGGGCGGCGGCCGTGGTGGTCAACGACGTTCGAGCCGGTCGAAGTCGTCGGACAGCGCCGCGGCCAGTTCAGTGATCCGCCTTCGGAATTCATTGTCCAGCAG
>NZ_JBOGDD010000663.1:0-5565 GCF_050701675.1 Mycobacterium sp.
CTTGTCGACCGGGTGGCAGGTCGCCGTGGCTTCGACTTCAGCACCGCAGTCGGTGCGGTCGGTTCTCGATTCCGTGGTGGGACATCAAACCGCAGAAGTCATCCCGATCTTCGCCGGCGATGTCGTGCCTGCGAAGAAACCTGCCCCGGACATCTATCTGCTGGCCTTGGACCGGTTGGGTGTCAGCGCCGAGACCGCCATCGTCGTGGAGGACAGTGCGGTCGGAATGCGTGCGGCGGTATCAGCAGGGCTGGCGTGCATCGTCACGCCCAGCAGCTACACGCTGGCGGAGGACTTCACACCTGCCGCGGCGGTCGTGACCTCACTGGGTGACGGCGGCGAGCCGACAACGGTGCTATCGGATCCCCACGACGTCGGATTCGGCGATGTCGTCGACCTCGAGGCGCTGCGGCGGCTTCTGGCGTTGCGCGGTCAGACCCTCACCTCAACACAGCGGGAGAACCGATGAGTTCCATCGAATTGGTATGTGCGGCAGTGCAGATCATCGCCGATACGGCGGTGAAGAACGAACAGTACTTCTGCGAATTGGACGCCGTTGCCGGCGACGGAGACTTCGGATACTCCCTGGCGCGTGGGTTCGAATCAGTCCTGGAGAACTGGGATACCCTCGATGACTCCAGCCCGTCGACCTTCCTGCGAGCCGTGGCCACCACGCTGGCAACCAGGCTCGGCGGAACCTCCGGCCCCATCTGGGGGACCGGCTTCATGCGAGCCGGGGCCGCGGTCAAGGACCGCGTCGAACTCGACCTGCAGGACGCACACGCGATGATCGACGCCGCAATCGGCGGGATCGAACATCGTGGCGGTGCCACCATTGGGGATAAGACCCTGCTCGACGCCCTGTACCCACTGCGCGACGAACTCGGGGCTGCCGCAACGCGATCCGACACCCCGTCGGACGTCGCCGCCTCCGTGGCTGCCGCTGCCCGCCGAGGTGCCACCCGCACCAAGGAACTCAAGGCCAACCGCGGCCGGGCCAGCTACGTCGGCGAACGCAGCATCGGCTACGAGGACCCCGGCGCCGTCGCGGTGGCCGTCATGTCCGAGAACATCGCCCAGCTATGGCGACCACTCCCAGACCCCCACCCACTACAGGAGGAATCAGCACGATGAAGCGATTCGTCAACGATCCCAAGGACTTCGTCGCCGAGATCCTCACCGGGATCGCCCGCGCCAACCCCGACACCCTGCGCTACGAGCCCAAGTTCAATCTCATCGTGCGCGCCGACGCTCCCGTGGCGAACAAGGTCGCCATCGTGCAGGGTTCGGGCTCCGGCCACGAGCCAGCCCACGTCATGAACGTCGGCCCCGGCATGCTCGACGTGGCCTGCCCTGGTGATGTCTTCGCCGCACCACCGGTGGACTACGTGCTGGCCGCGATCCGTGAGGTCGCCACCGATGCGGGTGTCCTGCTACTGGTCAACAACTACACCGGCGACAAGATGGCATTCGAGATGGCCCAGGAGATGATCTCCGATGAGGGCGTCGAAGCGCAGCTGCTGTTCATCAACGACGATGTCGCCGTGCAAGACTCGACGTACACCGTCGGACGCCGAGGTGTCGCAGGCAACTTCTTCGTCATCAAGGCCGTCGGCGCCGCCGCCGAACAAGGTCGCGAGCTCGACGACGTCCGCACCATCGGTGAGCGGGTCAACGCCAACACACGCTCGCTCGGCGTCGCGCTCACGGCCTGCTCGCCGCCCGCCAAGGGAGCGCCGTTGTTCGAGCTGGCTGCCGATGAAGTCGAGTTCGGTGTCGGCATCCACGGCGAGCCCGGGCGCCGACGGGAGAAGCTGCGTCCCGCCAGCGAGATCGTCAACGAGATGGTCGACACGATCGTCGCCGACAAGCCTTACGAGCCCGGAGCCCGAGTCGCCTTGATGATCAACGGACTGGGATCGACACCCATCAGCGAGCTCTATCTCCTCTATGGCCACGCCCACGACCGACTCCGCGACAAGGGGCTACACGTTCAACGGTCCTACGTCGGGAACTACTGCACCGCACTGGACATGGCCGGAGCATCGATCACCCTCGTCGAACTCGACGACGAAATCGACGCACTACTCGACGCACCGGCCTCCACCGCGCTGCACATCTACTGAACCAGGACCACCCCGATGCGACTCGGAATACTCACAAGCGGCGGCGACTGCCCCGGCCTGAACGCGGTGATCCGCGGCGCGGTGCTGCAAGGCACCCGCGCATACGAGGACGAGTTCATCGGGTTCAGAGACGGATGGCGGGGGGTGGTGCAACGCGACCACGTCCCACTGGATTGGCGTGCCGTGCGGGGCCTGAACCGACGCGGCGGCACCGTTCTCGGCACCTCCCGCACCAACCCGTTCGCGGCCGGGATGGACGACCCCACCGTGTACGCCGCGTTGGCCGATGCGGGTGTCGATGCCCTCATCGCGATCGGTGGGGAGGGGACCCTGTCGGTGGCCGCAGAGCTGCAGCGTGGCGGGGTCAACGTCATTGGCGTGCCAAAGACCATCGACAACGATCTGTCCGCCACGGACTACAGTTTCGGATTCGACACCGCAGTCGAGGTGGCGACAGAGGCCATCGACCGGATCCAAACATCGGGCGAAGCCCATCACCGGTGCATGGTCGTCGAAGTCATGGGCCGCAACGCGGGATGGATCGCATTGCATGCCGGGCTCGCGTCCAGCGCGCACGCGATCCTGATCCCGGAGGTCAAGGTCTCGATCAAACAGATCTGCAGTTGGATGGAGAGTACGAGGGACCGCGGCCGCACGCCGCTTGCGGTCGCCGCCGAGGGGTTCTCGCTGGACACCATGGACACACCGCACCATCGGCACGGCCTTGACACCTTCGGCCGGCCGCGACTCGGGGGCATCGGAGACGTGTTGTCCTCGCTCATCGAGGAGAACACTGGCATCGAGACACGCGCCACCACGCTCGGGTACATCCAGCGCGGCGCGGTTCCGACCGCGTTCGACCGGGTGCTCGCCACCCGGGTGGGCATGGCTGCGGTCCGCTCCGCGCACGAGGGCAACTGGGGCACCATGGTGGCCATCCACGGCACCGATCTCGTCAACGTTCCACTCGATGATGCCGTAGCGGAGCTCAAGACCGTACCGGCGAGTCGATACGACGAGGTCCTGACTCTCTTGGGATAGCAGTGATTTCGGCGCGCTCAGGTGCGCTCACCGCAACTGAGCGCGCCGAAATCGCACGTTCGGGGACCGGTCGCGGGACCATAGACGAAATGAGAAGAGTCCATGACGAACATGGTGCGTGCCGGGGTGCTGGACGTCGGTTACGAGCGGCGTGGTGATCGGCAGGGTTGGCCGGTCGTGTTGTTGCACGGCTTTCCCTACGCGCCAAGGTGCTACGACGAGGTGGTGAAACCGCTCGTCGAGGCCGGCGCGGACGTCGTGGTGCCCTATCTGCGCGGCTATGGCCCAACGCGTTTCGTCGACGCGGGGACGCCTCGCTCCGGACAGCAGGCAGCGTTGGCCCACGACCTGCTCGACCTGATCGACGCGCTGGGCCTGGACCGGCCGATCGTGGGCGGCTTCGACTGGGGTGGGCGAGCTGCGTGTCTGGTCGCGGCGCTGTGGCCGGATGTGGTATCCGGACTGGTGACCGTCGACGGCTACAACGTTCAAGACCTCGCAGCGGCACGCACGCCGGCACTACCGGAGCGGGAATGCGCGTATTGGTACCAGTACTACCTGCACAGCGAGCGGGGACGTCAAGGCCTGCAGCGATATCGGGCCGAGTACGCGCGTCTACTGTGGCAGCAGTGGTCGCCGCGTTGGTCCTTCACCGACGAGACGCTGATGGCGACGGCCAAGGCGTTCGACAACCCGGACTTCGTCGACGTCGTGGTGCACAGCTATCGGCATCGGCACGGGATGGTCGAGGGTGATCCGACCTACGAACCGACCGAGGAGCTCATCGCAGCGACGCCCGTGGTGACCGTTCCCACCGTCGTACTCGACACCGAACACGACGGGCTCGGACCTCGACCCGTCTCTGGCAGCCACGAAGATCACTTCACGAACATGGTTGCCCATCGCCTCGTCGACGCGGGTCACGGGCTTCCGCAGGAGAACCCCGACGCCTTCATCGAAGCGGTGCTACTGCTACACCCGCACTGATGCTCAGCGGATCGGGTCAATTCTCCGAGACCGCTATGCGCGCCCGCATTGGGCCGGCGCGGTTCGCCAAGAGCGGACTCGGCCAGGTGTCCAGATTGCGTAGATCTTCGAGGAACGCATGTTCACTGGGAGCGAGTACCCGCTCCCGGCGATAGGCGGCGACGATCGGCCGTCCGGCCGGGGGTGGGTAGACGTCAACCGTGGCGAGGGCGCCATCTTGAAGTTCCTGTCGCACGGTGTGTTCGGAGAGCAGTGAGATGCCGAGGCCCGCACGTACCGCCTGTTTGACGGTCTCACTGCCCCACATCTCGGTGGATGCGATGTCGTGCAGTTGCCAATCGGCGAGTACCTCGGACTGCAGCGAGCGAGTGCCGGAGCCCGGCTCCCGCAGGATGAACCGGTGTTCCGAAAGCTCCTTTGCCGCAACCTGTTTGTCGGCGAGCGGGTGGTGGGGACCGACGACCATGACGGCGAGATCGAGCATGATCTGCTCGGTGTGCAAGTGGGCGCTGACGGGCTCACCGACGAAGACCCCCAGTCCGACGCCTCCGGCCAGTAGTCGCGCGGTGAGCTGTTCGACGTTGCCGACGTAGAGCCCGCATTCGATGTCGGGATGCAGATTCTGGAAGCGACCCAGAAGGTGCGGGAGCAGGTAGGTGCCAACCGTCGTGGTGCCACCGAGTCGTAGGTGTCCGCGGCTCAGTCCCTGGACTTGCCGTACCGCAGCGATGGCCTCTTCACCGAGCAGGAGCAGTCGCCGCGAGTACTCGGCGAGCACTTCGCCTTCGGCGGTCGCCGTCGCGCGCCCGCCCGACCGGTCGATCAGGACTGCGTCGACGGTCGCCTCCAACTGCCGGACGTGGTGCGACACCGAGGGCTGGCTCATGAACAGCTTGTTGGCCGCGGCGGAGAATCCTCCGCACTCGACGACCTGCAGAAACACCCATAGGCGGTGCGAGTTGAGTTCCATGGTGGTCCTCCGGGGTGATGGGAAGTGCAGAGCTCGGTGTCCGTTGAACTTGTATCTACAGCGTGACTGAGTCGGTCCCGTTTGGCAATGGTCAAGAAGGATTTGACTCTCGGTCCCATAGTCAAAAACATTCCACACCAGTTAGTTAAGTGGTGGTCGATCCATTGATTCACTCATTCTTCACCTGTATGGTCAAGTTTGTGACAGAGGCCTTGCACATCAAGATTGCGCATGACATCCGGGAGCGGGTGCGCCTCGGCGAGCTCGCGGTCGGGTCCGCGCTACCGTCGGAGTCTCAGCTCTGCGGGCAGTGGAAGTCCTCGCGTGGGCCGGTGCGTCAGGCCCTCGCCGCGTTGCGCGCAGAAGGGGTCATCACCGGTGGTGCAGGCAAGCCGCCGGTGGTGTGTTCGACGGCGATCGGTCAGCCCTTCGACACCCTCT
>NZ_JBOGDD010000664.1:0-9013 GCF_050701675.1 Mycobacterium sp.
CGCAAGTTCGGCGGCAAATGGGTTGGGCTATATCGAGGGTGCTTCCGAATTGCTGGGCGTCTTGTGCTGTGAGGTGATGTCGGCGAACCGGTGCTTGATGTACTCGGCCGCGCGAACGGCGATCGCCTGCAAGGTGCTGGTCGGGTTCACCGCCGCGCCCGACGTCAGCGAACTGGCGTCCGCGATGAACAGGTTGGGAATGTCCCACGTCTGGTTCCACTTGTTGGTCACCGAGTCGGCGGGCGAGTTGCCCATCCGACAGGTGCCCATGATGTGCCAACCAGGAGGCGGACCCGAGATCCCACCGATTCCGGTGCTGGCCATGTCCGTTACCCGGCCGGCGGCATGAGCTGCTTCGTGCGCACGAAGTCGGCCCCACTCGATCAACCGGCGATCATTCTCGTGCAGCAGATAGTTGACACTGGGCACCGGAAGTCCACTGGAGTCGGTGATGCTGTCATCGAGCGTGACGCGGTTGTGTTCCATGGGAATGTCCTCGCCCTGCACGTAGATCAGTGCGTGGTGGCCGAAGTGCTCGTTGAAGAAGTCGCGGTGATCTGCACCCCAGGGCGCAAGATTTCCGGTGTTGGTGCCCAGCGCGCTGTTCGCCGCGCCCAGCGCCGTACCCACCTGCAGTGAGAACCCGTTGACGAATCCCCGTGAGGTGTCCGTGTCGTAGAACTCCTGCGAGTACAACACCGCGGGTTCGGGTCCCTTGAAGCCTTCCAGCGGCTCGTCGAACCAGAAGTCCTCGAACGACCAGCTGTGAAATGTCAGGTGCGTCCCGACCAGGCCGTTACTGTTGGCCAGCCCGTCGGGGTGGCCGGCTTGGGCAGACATCAGCATCAGCCGTGGCGTGCCGATGGAGTTGGCGGCCAGAACCACGATTTGTGCCCGCACCTCGTGGCGGTTGCCGGTGAGCCGGTCGATGTAGATGGCACCGCGGGCCCGGCCACGCTCAGTGGTGACCTGCTCGACCCGAGCGTTGGTCCGCAGCTCCACACCGTTGTTCAGCGCCTTTGGCCAATAAGTGGTGTCGACGGAGTTGATCGCATGCCGAGGACAGCCCGCCAGACACGAGCCACAGGAGTTGCAGGGCAGTCGCCCGTCCTTGGGCTTCGTCAGAATCGCGTTGTCGGCAGGCCACCAGTGCCACCCGAGTTTGTCGAAACCGGACGCCATCCGGTTGCCGACTCTGCCGCCCGGGCTGGCAGGTCCCCATCCCGGTGGACGCGGTGGGTTGCCGGGATCCCCGGTTCGACGCCCGACGCCGACCTCGGCGTCATTGATGTCGTAGTACGGCGCCAGTTCCTCGTAGCTGATCGGCCAATCGATGGTGCCGCCGAGGCCGTGCTCGGTGCCCTTGCGGAAATCGACGGGCTTGAAACGCGGCCATGCACCGGCGTAGTGCAGGGTCGATCCGCCGACGCCATTCATCATCTGCGGTGCGGCGTTGCCGGTGACGACGTAGTCCTCCGGCCACTGCCGTACCGACGGGTGCCAGTCGAAGGCGCGCAACCGTTCCAATTCCCACCCCTCGTAGAAATGTGGGTGATCCATCGGATGGAGCCAGTCGCCCTGCTCGAGGCAGACGACACGGATGCCGACATCGCTCAGGCGCTTGCTGATCGCCGCGCCACTGGCGCCCGATCCGATGACCAGGACATCCGTTTCGGTGAAAGCTGCCACGTTGATCTCTCTTTCAGGGAGTGCCGCTACTGGCGACGCGGAGGGCGTCGACGGTGCTGTCGGCGTCGAAGGGTGTTGAGTCGGACTGCGTTCGCCAGGCGCTCTCGGCGGTTTCGTTTGGTCCGGCGAGGGTGTCGGGTAGCGCCACCCGCACCACGTTCTCGGTGCGTCGATACGTTCCGCGTACGCGGCTCAGGAGTTCTTCGTCCCAGTCGTCGATCGTGTCGGCGTACCCGTAGGGCTGCGGACTCACACGGTAGTCACGCCCCGCAGGCGACTGGGCGTTGATCGCGGAAATCACGGCCGGTCGTGAGTAGTAGGCATGGTAGACGAGGTCGCGTAGCCGACTGAACTCCTCGATATGCTCGTTCTCCAGACATGCGACGCCCGCCACCCGGGCCGCCTCGTCGGATCTTGCGAAGTCGGCGCCGAGCCACTGTGCGGCACGAGCGATGTGCTCAACGGAGACGAACGGGTACCACCGCGCCTCCTGCCCGCTCGGGGTGACGTAGCGACGGAAGAAGCCCACGATGTCGACCGTGCTGGGCGAAGGGTATCCGCCGCCGGGCGGTATCAACGTGTCTGCCAGGGCGTTTAAGAACACCGTTGTCGCAGTGTCGAACTCGACCTGCGGCACCCAGCCACCGAGCGGTGGCTTGTCGGGCCCGCCAGCCATCTGCAGGTCCACCGTTGTCATCTGCATTCTCCTATCCGAGCTGCCGTTGGCACGGTTGCTACCGGCGGTTTGCCATTACTCCGAACGCGAGGGCTTCGACCTCGTCGCCGTGGGCCATCGAGTTATCACCGGGAGTCGTCATGGCCAGCGCGCCGTGAGCGACACCGAGGGCAGTGGCGGCACCGAGGCCGCGTCCGCCGAGGATGCCGGCCAGCAGGCCCGCGACGAATCCGTCGCCACCCCCGACACGGTCGAACACCTCGAGATCGTGATGGGTGATGGACGAGACGACGTGGTCGCCGTCCCACAACGCAGCACCCCAGTCGATGCGCGACGCGGAATGCTCGGTGCGCCTGGTCGCCGCGATCAGCGACACGTGGGGGAACTCGGCTTGGGTCGCAGCGAAGATCTGGTGGATATCGGGCTCGTCGGATTCGTTGGTGGGCAACGACACCCCGAGCAGGCCGCCGAAGTGACCTTCGTTGCCGATCAACACATCGGCGTACTTGGTCAGGCGACGGCCAACCTCGATCGCCGCCTCCGCACCGCCGCGCCCCTGCCATAGGCTGGGCCGGTAGTTCACGTCGTAGGAAACCACGGTGCCGTGTCGTCTAGCCGCGGCCATCGCTTCCTGTGCCACATCTGCGGTCTCGGACGTGAGCCCGGCGAAGACCCCGCCGGTGTGAAACCATCGAGCGCCGGTGACCCCGAACAGCCGATCCCAGTCGATGTCTCCGGGTCTCATCTGGCCGACCGCGGTATGCGCTCGGTCCGACACTCCTAGAGCACGCCGAGCGCCGAACCCACGCTCGGTGAAATTCAGACCGTTGCGGGCAGATCGCCCGATTCCGTCGTCGGGTACCCACACGATCTGAGACGTGTCGGTGCCGCCGCGGCGGATGAGCCCGGCAATCAGTTGGCCTATCTCGTTGTCCACCAATGCCGTGACGATGCCGGCGCGTAACCGAAAGCACGCTGCCGACGCCCGTGCGACGTTGTACTCGCCTCCACCTTCCCATACGTCGAAGGTGCGGGCGTCGCGAATTCTGCCGGCTCCGGGGTCCAAACGCAGCATCACCTCACCCAGCGCGATGACGTCGTAGCGAGTCTGCATGGAGTCGCGCACCGGCAATGTGCTCATTCCGCATCCCCGATCCGCAGGGCTTTCCTGGCCAGAGCGCTGATCGCATCCCAATCGCGCTGTTGAAGAAGCTCTTTCGGTGCCATCCAGCTTCCACCGACCGCCAGCACCGCGGGCTCGGCCAGGTACGCGGGAGCGCGCGTGATGTCGATGCCGCCAGTGGGGACGAACCGGACAGAAGGGAAGGGACTGGCGAGCGCCCGGATCGTAGCGACGCCACCGAGTGCTTGCGCGGGAAAGAACTTGACCACGTCGATCCCCATCGAGGTCGCCGTCATCAGATCGGTCGGGGTCGCCACGCCGGGCAGCACCGGTACACCCGCATCCAGGCACACAGCGATAACCCCGCGGTCGGTGCCGGGCGACACGATGAACCGAGCGCCCGCAGCCAGGCAGTCCCTGGCCTGGGCGGCGGTGAGCACAGTGCCCGCTCCGACGAGCATCCTGGTGTCCTCGGCGGCAGCGGCGACGGCGTCCAGGGCGCCGGGGCGCCGGGGCGCCGCAACGTCAATTCCAGCTGTGGCAGACCCGATCCGAGCAGCGCCGATCCCAGATGACGAGTGTCATTCCTATCAGCCACATCGACAACCGGTAGTACTCGGCACTTTTCGAGGCGGCTGCGCAGATCTACTGAGGGCGCCGAGGTCATGACACAGCGAACCGCGTCGTCGCGTCGGGCGACAGTTCGACACCGAGCCCCGGCGCATCGAGAACATCGACGTAGCCGTCCTTGACCACCAGCGGATGGGTGAGCATGCCATCCCAGCCCGGCCCGCCGTAGGCGTCGACCTCGATCAGCGGCGTGTTCTCGCACGCCAGGATCATGTGCAATCCGGCGGCCAGCGCGATCCCGGTGCCCGACGAGCAGGCGATGTGCGGAACACACTGCAAATTCCAGGTACTGGCCAGGTCGGCTACCCGCTTGGCTTCTGAGATTCCGCCCACGCTGGTGCAGTCCGGCTGCAATATGTCGAATGTGCGCCGGTTCAGCAGATCAATGAATTCGTAACGAGTGAGCAGGGATTCGCCCCCGGCCAGCCGGATCGATACACGATCGGCGAGCCAGGTGTGGTCATCCACGTATTGTGTGAGGCTGCGCGCGAGGATGGGCTCTTCGAGCCAGTACACGTCGAGTTTCTCGAGCTCGCGAGCCAGCACCAAGGCGCCGCGCCGGTCGTAGAGCATGTTGGCGTCGACCATGAGCTGGGCATCTCCCACGGCGTCGCGCACCCGCGAGACCATGTCGACGGTGTCACCCAGATTGGCGCTGGCGCGCAGCTTCATGGCGGTGAAGCCGTCGGCTACGGCGCGTGCGCACTCGTCGACGGTGGCCTCCGTCGCTTTGAGTGAGGGTGCGAAGTAGGCACGAACGCGAGACTTGGAGGCGCCGAGCAACCTATAGACCGGTTGTTCGGCGATCTTGCCCAGCAGATCCCATAGCGCGATGTCGATGCCGGACACCGCATACGTCTCGATTCCGCGACGTCCCCACATGTGCGTCGCGTTCAGCATCTGGTTCCATAGCGATTCGATGTCGCGAGGATCCTGACCCACGAGCATCGGCGCCAACTGGCTGTTGATGATCGGTCCGACGGTCGGGAAATACTCCGAGGAGAAGCCGGCTTCGCCGATACCGACCAGTCCTTCGTCGGTCTGGATCTCGACGACGATTCCGCCTTTGGTATTGACCACCATGGCGCCCCAGCGCAGCGGTTCATCGAGGGGACTGCCGAGCGGATAGGACTGTACAGAGGTGATTTTCACGCCGGGTTCGCCTTCAGGTGCGGAATCAGTTCGTCCCAGTCGTACGTCGGCTCGAAGTAGTCATGGGTGTCGTAGGTGCCATCCATCGTGTCCTTGAGGGACTTAGGGCCGGGGAATCCGATGAACTCCCAGCCCATGTGGTTCTTGTTGCCGCCGTAGACGGGGTCACAGTAGAACCCTTGGCGGGTGTGCAGGCACAGCGCGGTAAAGAAGTCCATCCCTTCGTCGAAGGTGCCCTGCAGGAACGTGGTCACCGCCTCGGAGGAGCCGAGCGTCACCTTCGTGGGTTTCGGTGCGCCGGAGAATAACTCGAGTGCCCGATCCTGTTCGGACTCGGACAGGTCGACGAAATCTCGACCGAAGCTCGCCTGGGTGGACTCGTCGAGCGCGGCCAGCCCCCGCCGGTAGGTGTGCTGCATTCGGGTCTGGCGGTCACGCCAGGCGTCGGCGAACCGTCCCGTCATCTTCAGGAATCCACTACCGTCGGCGGCGGCGAAGATGAACCCGATTCCCGAGAGATACCGGTCGATGAACACGACGACCCGTGCCTCGCGCGCGCCCGGGTCCGTGTCGGTGGGGATGATACGGGCGGTGGCCGCTTCGACGGTGGCCCATTCATGGTCGGTGAAGAACAGTTTGTCGGTACTGTCCGGATCGACCGGCTCACCGACGGTTTCCCAGGATGCTTTCAATCCCATAAGGGACAACCCTCCTCAGTAGTCTGTGATCCGCTGGGGTCAGCGGGGGGCGGCCAGGTGTTCTTCCCGACCCTTGGCGTAGACATCGGTGATGTACTCCGAGCATCGCCAGGCGTTGGCCATCATGGTCAGGGTCGGATTGACCCCTGTGGAGGTCGGGAAGCTGGATCCGTCGAGCACGAAGAGGTTTTCCACGTCGTGCGCCTGGCACCACTCGTTGAGCACTGTGGTCTTCGGGTCGAAGCCCATCCGTGCGGTGCCGTGTTGATGGCAGGTATTTCCGGTCATCTCGTCGAGGTAGACCGGGACGGTCTTGCGTGCGCCGGCCGCTTGGAGAATCTCGATGTTCTTGTCCACCTGCCACTTACCCATGGCGACGTCATTCGGATGGGGGCGGTGGGTGATCCGCGCCACCGGCATGCCGAACGTGTCGGTGACGGTCGGGTCTAGGTCCACCCGATTCTTCTCCACCGGCAGGTCGTGCAGGATCAGCCCGATCTTCATCGCGTAGTTGAAGAAGTTTCGGTCGGCGTCCTTGAGCGCGTCGCCCCACGACGGCCGGCCGGGGAACACCCAGTTGACCGGATGGGCGATCTGGGACGCCGCGATAATACAGCCGCCGACGTGGCCTCTGTCGTGGTCGGTTTCGTAGAACTCCAGCGACCCACCGCTAATGTAGTTGCCGGTCCAGCCGTACAGCGGATCGTCGATCTCCTTGTCGAACAGGCCGACCGCGAAGAGATACTCGTGGAAGGTGGCGTTCTTGCCGACCTGACCGCTGCTGTTGGCCAGACCGTCCGGATGTTGCGCCGACCGCGACATCAGCAGCAGGCGGGCAGACTCGATCGCGCCGAGTGTGAGGATGACGATGCCGGCATCCTGCTCCTGCTCGTTACCGTCGGTGTCGATGTAGACGACGCCGGTGGCGCGCCCGTCCTTGCCGACTTTAACCTGGTGCACAAAGGATTCCGGTCGTACGTCCAGATTTCCAGTGGCCACGGCCTCGGGTACGAAGGTGGTCAGCGTGTTCGACCGCGCGCCGCTGGGATCGCCATACTGATTCCAGAAACTGGTGTGATTGAACGGCTTTCGGCCCTTATGTTCGTTCGTGACCATGGCGTGCGGCAACGGGAAGGCATTGATGCCCAGCTTGTTGCAGGCGTCGTAGAATTTCTTACCCCACCGGGTCGGTCGCAGCGGCGGGCTGGGATAGCCCTTGCTGCGGAACGGCTCGTACTTGTCCGCGCCGGCAATACCGGCGATACCGAACTCCCACTCCACTTTGGTGAGATAGGGCTCTAGGTGGTCGTAACGGAACGGCCAGTCAGCGAGGCTCGCCCCGGGCAGGTCGCCGTGTAGTGATTTGAGCATGAAGTCGGATTCACGCGGTCGTGGCACCCAACCGGCCCAGTGGTTCGTTCCACCGCCGACCAGCTGCGGGGTGGGGGAGAATTGGAACCGCTTGGCCACGGAGTCCTCGTCGTGGCGCAGTGTGCGCGGGTACAGCGTGGGATCGGGCCACAGGTAGTTGCGGTTGACGAATTTGATCTCGTCGCCCGAGAAGTCCTTGGCGGCATTGAGCCACGGGCCCTTGTCGAACGCGACGACTTTCATCCCTGCCTCGCACAACACTTTGACGGCCGTGCCACCACAGGCCCCTAGCCCGACCACGATGACGTCGACGGGGTCATTCTTCGTACTCATACATCACGGCTTTCAGGTCAAGGCCGCTGAGGCCTGTTGCTGTGGGCAGCACGCGGTAGGCCGACGGCATCCCGTCGGCCTCGCGGCCTCTTGTCGGAGTTAGGCGTTCGCGGCTTCAACCCGCCCGGCACCTGACTTCGTGGCGACCTCGCGACCCAGATAGTCGACGATCGCGGCGAGGAACGGCGGCAGGTCGACCGGCGTGCGCGCGGTGATGATGTTGCCATCTTCGACTACGGGCTGGTCGAGCCAGGTCCCGCCCGCGTTGACGACGTCGTCGCGAATCGGCGCGTATCCCGTGGCTTTCCTGCCCTTGAGCGCGCCCGCCGAAACCAGCACCCAGCCCCCGTGGCAGATGCTGGCGGTGAGCTTCCCCGCCTCGTTGATCTTGCGGACGAAGTCGATCATCTCCGGGTGCAGTCGCATGTTGTCCGGTGCGAAGCCGCCCGGGACGATGACAGCATCGAAGTCTGCCGGGTCGGCGTCGGGGGCGCCGAGATCCGCACGCATCGGGTAGTGCTCTTTGCTTTCGAAGGTGTCCTTGCGGCCATTGCCCACCACGGTCACGGTCGCCCCGGCTTCCTGGAGGCGCAGGTGCGGATACCAGCCCTCCAGAATCTGGTATTCGTCCTCGATCAGTAGGGCTACGCGTACGCCATTCAAGTTCATGTGTTTCCTTCTGTCGGTATCGGATGTGCGGACTGCTTCGTTCTGCTTCAGGCGCCGATCAGCTCCAGGAACTCAGTGGTCAACAGCACGTCGCCATGGTTGGCCTGGATGTTGCGAAGTGCCTCCCAGTGCTGGCCGTAGCCGAGCGGCTGATCCTCGAGAGGGGCGGGGATGGCCGCGGCCGTGTCGGCAAGGACGACGATCTTGTAGTCCTGGTTGGCCCCGTCGATGGCGGTCGTGATCACGCAGTTGCCTGTCGAGACGCCGGCAATGACCAGCGTGTCCGCTCCGGCGGCACGCATGTACTCGTTGAGCGGGGTGCCGTAGAACGAGCTGAAGCGGTGCTTGCGGAACACCGGTTCGTCGTCGAGTGGCTTGATGGCGTCATCGAGTTCATCGCCGCCGTTGCCCCAAGCGCCGGGAAAGGTGCTCAGCGGCATTGCGCCCGGCCACTTGGCTTCGGCGACGCCGGCGTCCTTACCGTCGGAACGAAGACCCCATAGCGAGTACACCACCGGAATGCCTTTGGCGCGTGCGGCTTCGATGACATTGACGACCGGCTGAACGACGTCCTTGCCCTCCGGCGCACCCCCGACGCTTTCGATGTACATCGCCCCACCGGGGGTGACACACGCCTTCTGCATGTCGATCACGAGCAGCATGGTCTTGGTT
>NZ_JBOGDD010000665.1:0-3565 GCF_050701675.1 Mycobacterium sp.
GGCCTATGGCGCTCGCCTGGAACGCGGGTTGGGTTAATAGCCCTCAGGGGTTCAAATCCCCTATCCTCCGCACTGGTCCGGGGCGCGGCCAGGCCAACAGAGCCTGGTCGTGCTTCGACCTCAAGAACGCCCACCGACTCGAGGAGGAGTATGCGGCGCTGGATCGCGGTCCTGTGGCACGCATCATTCTTCGTCCTCGCCGGGGTTCTCTACTTCTTCTTCGTGCTCCCGCGTTGGTTCGAGCTGACCGGGGCGTGGCCCTCCGGGCTGGGCCTGGCGATGCGCATCGTGTGCGGCGCGTTGATCGGTCTCGCGGCATTGCCCGTCGTCTTCACGCTGCTGCGCACGCGCAAGCCCGAGTTCGGTACCCCGCAGCTGGCGCTGACACTGCGGTTCTGGTCGATAGTCCTGCACGTTCTGGCCGGTGCGCTGATCATCGGTGCGGCCATCAGCGAGATCTGGGTGAGCCTGGACGCAGCGGGTCAGACGTTGTTCGGCATCTACGGCGCCGCGGCTGCCGTCGCCGTGCTCGGCGCGCTGAGCTTCTACCTGGCGTTCGCCGCGGAGTTGCCGCCGCCACCGCCGAAGCCACTCAAGCTCAAGAGTCAGACCCGCCGCAGGCGCGGTGGCGCCGCCGAGGAAGAAGCCGACGAAGAGGTCGCCGACGAGGACACCGTCTCGGCCGACTCCGATGAACCCGAGCCCTCGGACTCCGTCGAGCCGGACGAGAACGAAGACGAGGACGAGAAGGTCCCCGCACCCGTCAGCGTGGAGACGACCGACGAGGTTAGTGGGGCTGCTGAGACCACCGAGGCCAGTGCGACCGAGAGCCCCAGCACCGACGGCTCTGAAGGCAAGAACGGCTCTGAGGGCAGCGGTAACGTCGAGGAATCCGATGACGATGAGCCTGGTGACACGTTGCGCAATCGACGGCCAGGCGGCAAGTCGACGTCGCGGCTGTTCGGGCGTTCGCGCCGCGGAATAGCGCTCGACGACTGACGTTCAGGGCCTCCTGCGTCGACAGCCCACGGTGTCCACGACACAATTGTGGGTAATTCACAGCTAAAGGCGAAAGGTGGCCCATGCACAGGTTCCATACCTGGCGGCGTTTCGTCATCCCCGTCATCGTGGCAGTGGTCGCCTCATCAGCAGCCATCGCGGCCCCGGCACCTGCATTCGCCGACCCCGTCGATCTCTCCAACGTCGCCTCCCAGACCGAACCCACGGTCGCGCGCATCGACACGACGATCAACTACCAGCACGCGATCGGCGCGGGAACCGGCATCGTCCTCGATCCCGGCGGGGCAGTGCTGACCAACTTCCACGTCGTACAGGGCGCGGATCGCATCACCGCGACGGTCGGGGGTCGTCCGTACCAGGCGGACCTGGTCGGCTACGACCGCAACCGTGACATCGCCGTGCTGCAGCTGCGCGGCGCGGGCGGCTTGGCCGTGGCACCGATTGGCGATTCGTCGCAGCTCGCCATTGGCGATCCCGTCGTCGCGCTGGGCAACGCCCGCGGTTCGGGGAGCCCACTGACGCGGGAGGCCGGCCAGGTGGTCGGCTTTGGCCGCACCATCAACGCCAAGGACGAGCTGACGGGGAGTTCCGAACAGGCGACGGGGCTGATCGAGTTCGCGGCACCGGTCCGCGCGGGCGACTCGGGCGGCCCCGTGATCAACGCTGCCGGCCAGATCGTCGGCGTGACGACGGCGGCGACCGTCAACTTCCGGATGGACCCGGGCGGCTCCGGTTTCGCCATTCCGATCAACGACGCACTGGCGACCGCGAACCAGATTCGCTCGCGGACACCGACGGACACCGTGCACATTGGGCCGCCCACGCTGCTGGGCGTCGGCGTGAACGGCAGGAATCAGTCGGATTCGCTGCCAGGAGTGATCCTCTTCGAGGTCTTGCCGGGCGGCCCCGCCGAGCAGGCCGGCCTGCACGACGGCGACGTCCTGCTGAGCATCGACGGCGTCCAGCTCAACTCGGCGAACGCCCTGACCGACATTCTGGACCGGCACTATCCGGGCGACGTCGTCGATCTGGTCTTCATCGACCGGGCAGGCCAACAGCTGAACGGAAAGGCCACGCTCTCGTCCTGAGAGTTCGGCAAAACCGGCGGAACGATCGCCTCGCCATCCCTATGCTGAGCGAGTGCCAAACACTGAGGAAGTGCAGGAGCCGTACCGGCTGGTCCAGTGGACGACCGGCAACGTGGGTAAGAGCTCCGTCGCCGCCATTGCGCGCAATCCCGCCTTCGAACTCGTCGGCTGTTACGCCTGGTCGCCGGACAAGGCCGGACGCGACGTCGGCGTCCTCGCGGGGATCGAGCCGTTGGGCGTCGCCGCCACGAACGACGTCGACGCGCTGCTCGCCCTGAAACCGGACTGCGTGGTCTACAACCCGATGTGGATCGACGTCGACGAGCTGGTGAAGATCTTGTCCGCGGGCGTGAACGTCGTTGCCACCGCGTCGTTCATCACGGGCCACAACCAGGGCGACGGGCGCACCAGGATCGCCGAGGCGTGCGCGCAGGGCGGTTCGACGATGTTCGGCTCGGGCATCAGCCCCGGGTACGTCAACCAGCTGTCCATCGTGGCTGCGGGCATCTGCGACAGGGTGGACAAGATCACCGTGAACGAGGCCGCGGACACCACGTTCTACGACTCGCCCGCCACCGAGAGGCCGGTCGGGTTCGGTCAGCCGATCGACCACCCCGACCTGCAGGCGATGACCGCGAAGGGCACCGGCGTGTTCGGTGAGGCGGTGCGCATGGTCGCCGACGCGCTCGGCATCGAACTCGACGACGTGCGCTGCGAGGCCGAGTACGCGCAGACCACCGAAGACCTCGACCTCGGGTCGTGGACCATCCCCGCCGGGTGCGTGGCCGGCGTGCACGCCACCTGGCAGGGCGTCGTGAACGGCGTCTCCCGCGTCGAGATCTCCGTGCTGTGGAAGAAGGGCCAGACGCTCGAACCGAATTGGCCCATCGAGCAGGACGGTTGGGTCATCGAGGTCGCCGGGCGACCGACGGTGACCATGAAGGTCGGTTTTCTACCGCCACCGGACTTCGAGGCGACGACGCTCGAGGAGTTCATGGTCCTCGGCCACATCATGACTGCCACGCCACCGCTCAACGCCATCCCGGCGGTCGTCGGCGCCGCACCGGGCATCGTCACCTACAACGATCTGCCGCTGATCCTGCCGCGAGGGGTCGTGCCGACCGGCTAGTCCGCGACCGGGTTCCCGTCCTCATCCCAGTGCGCCGCGACCTTCTTGCTGGGCTGGACCCGCGGCGGCTCGCCGGGCATCTTCGGATAACTCGGTTCTCCGGGTAGTTCAGCCCTGTGCGGTGTTGGTTGATCCAACATCGGCTCGGGCCGTCGTCCTGAGAATGCCATGGTCGTCCGGGCTTTGCTGTCGATAATTCGAGGACTCGGGCAACGTAAGCGGACGAGCATCGGTGACGTCAGATCGGAAGTCCGGCGTCGTCGACGCCGATGGTGCGTCGACCTTGGAAGAATCGGACCATGTCGGTGGGACCGTGCCCTCCGACACC
>NZ_JBOGDD010000666.1:0-1955 GCF_050701675.1 Mycobacterium sp.
CGAAGCTCGTCGAAGAACCGGTACGGGTAATGGCGGTTCTCGTACTTCATCGCCTCGGTCCAGGCGGTTTCCGCGGTTGTCATCGTGCTCCGTTCGGGCTTAGCGGCTCTTGGCGCGGAATTCGGCGCCGCGGGAGGTGGGGTCATGGCCAGTGAGCACGACGTCGGGTATGCCGGTCGGCTCCCGCGGATCGGGGAAGCGGGCCGACATCGGTTCCGAATTCGCGGGCACGTCATAGCCCGGCGGCGGGGGCGGGAAGGGCGCCGATTGTTCGATGAGTCTGCCGTAGTACTCCAGCCACTTGCCGTGGTTGAAGGTGATGGCTCCGACGATGCGGCCGTTCTTGCCGAAGGCCGCGGCGAAGCGCAGATCCTCGACCGAGCCCTGGGTGAAGACGATCTCGTCACCGAAGGAGCACACGCCAACGCCCTTGATGTTGACGCCGAACTGGCCGGACCAGAACTGCGGTAGCGGCAGGTGCGGGCGCCGCCCCTTCTCGAGGTTGACCATGTTGTGCGCCGCGGTCTGCGCGCCCAGTACTGCGGCGTCGACGTGCTCGATGGCCATGAACTGGTACTCGTAGAGCACATGGGGCGCCCGGGCGATGTCGCCCGCGACGAAGATGTTGTCGGTCACCACGCCGTTGATGTCAAACGCCCGGCACCCAGCGTCGCAGGCCACCCCCCAGAACCCGGCGGCCAGTTCAGCGCCTTCGAGCCATTCGATGTTGCGTACCGATCCCAGCGACGCCACCACCACGTCGACGTCGAGCAGGGTTCCGTCCGACAGCTGAGCCTGCCGGACGTGTCCGTCGGCGTCGCCCTTCAGCGCCTCCACCGCCACGCCGGTACGCAGGTCCACGCCGGCGTCACGTTGCATCTTCGCCGCGATGTCGCCGATGACACCGCCGAGCGGGCCGACCAGCGGCGCGCTGGAGCGTTCCGCAACCGTCACGTCCAATCCGAGGTCACGGCAGACCGAGGCCATCTCGGAGCCGATGAAGCCGGCGCCGACGATCAGCACCCGTTTGGGCCGTGCCTTCAGTGCGGCCTGCAGCTTGGCCGCGTCATCGCTGGTGCGCAACGTGTACAGCCCCTTGAGCTTCGCCTCTTCCCTGTTGAACCACGCGCGGGACCGCACGCCGGTGGCGATCAGCAGTCGGTCGTAGGGCACCTTGTCGCCGTTGGCCAGCAACACTTCCCGGTTGTCGCGGTCCAGACCGGTCGCGGCGACACCGAGCCGCCAGTCGGCGTCGACCTCCCGCAGTCGCGGCAGCTTGGTGTTCCCGGCAGGCACCCACCCCTTGAGGACCTGCTTGGACAGCGGCGGGCGGTCGTACGGCTCGTGCACCTCGTCACCGATGATGGTCAGCGAGCCGGTGAATCCCTCGTCGCGCAACGCCTCCGCTGCGCGCAGTCCGGTCAGCGAAGCGCCGACGATCACGATTCGGCCCTCCGCCTTGAAGGTCCGGACGATCTCGTCGATCAGCGGGTGCGCGCTCATTTCGCCGTCCGATCCGCCGGCGGATCCATCTCGGCGATGATCGCCTGCACGGGGCAGGACGCAACGGCGCGCGCCACCTGTTGCCGTTGCGAGTCATCGGGGTTCGGGTCGTACGCGAGGGCTTCCTCGCCGTTGAGTTGGAGCACCTCCGGCGCCAGCGGAACGCACTGCGCGTATCCCAGGCAACGGTTCAAATCCACCACGATGCGCATGCCGATTCGGCTCCTTCTCGACCGGGCGCCGAGGGCTGGTCAGCGCATCTCCGGATACGGAGTAGTGGCGCTGACAGTACTGTAAATAACCCGTTCCAGGACGAGATTCCCCCACCGGGCACGTTCGTTGCCCGAGCTAACGAATAATCATGACTGCGAACGCTTTTGAGTCTCGATCGATTGTTGCAGAATCAATGAATCGGTCCCCGGCCGCGCTTCTCGACGGCTAAGGCGCAATGC
>NZ_JBOGDD010000667.1:0-3767 GCF_050701675.1 Mycobacterium sp.
GGATAGAGCATCTGACTACGGATCAGAAGGTTGGGGGTTCGAATCCCTTCGGGCGCACTCACTCGCAACAACAGCGAATCTCGCGACATGGTTCGAAATCGAACTCAGCCACGCGTTTGCGTGCAGGCGAGCGAATTGAAGCAACTTGCAGCGTGAGATATCGCAACTGTCAACGGCGTTTCGCGACTTGCTGGGTGGGGACCCATTCGAACTCCCTGGGCCTTCGGATCCACTCACGGGCTGCAATATGGATGCTGTGAGCAGTAGTCTGAGCGCGCGGCGAGCAGTAATCGGTAATCGAATTTGCGTTCGTAGCTCAAGCGCTTTCGACTTCAATCTTGGGAGATTCGTGTGGTGACGGATGTGACGGAACCCATGACGGTGCTGGGTGCGAGTCCCGCCCGTGTCATGCGGGTCGCCGTGTTCGTCGGCGTGGCCGGACTTGCTTGCCTGCTGGTCGCAGTCGGCGTGCTGGTGTGGACCGTCGTCGGCGTGAACAGGCAGGCGACGCAGGCCGATAGGGTGGCGATAGGCGACGTATCCGCACCCACGATGGAGCCTGCCAAGGTCGTGGTCCCCGCGCCGGCTCCCGCACCCGTTCCTGCGCCGGCTCCACCAGCTGCGCCTGCCGCACCTGCTGCCGCAGCACCCGCTGCCGTGCCTGCCGCAGCGTCGAGCCCGAGCTCTACCGGTACCAATTCGGAGATCCTGAAGAACCCCGCATTGGCTGCCATCGCGCCGACGGCGCAGCCTTCGTATTCCGGTGGTGGTTCCAACGCGAGCGTTCCGGGATTTTCCTGGCCCAACGGCAACGTGCCCAACGTCGATTGGAACACCGTCGGGAATTCGCTTGGTTTGCAGAATGGGGCTTTGCCCGCGCTGATTTGGGCCCGTGGCGGCGGGGGCGCGGCCACGGGCGCCATCATCGCAGCGGCCGTATCGGTCGGGAACAACGCCTTCAACTTCGTCGGCAACAATGCGTTCAGCGTTCTCAACACCCTGATATTGGCGAACTCCGGTGTGTATGGGAACGGCAACGGCAACCCCGCCACGTCGGCGTTGAACACGCTGACGAGGCTGCCCAGCGTCGGTCTGCCGCAGCTGCCCGCTCCACCCAAGCTGGGTTTGCCCGCTCCTCCGAAGATCGGTCTGCCGGCTCCGCCGAAGCTGGGACTGCCCGCTCCGCCGAAGATCGGTCTGCCTGCTCCGCCGAAGATCGGTCCGCCCAAGATCGGTCTGCCAGCCCCGCCGAAGGTGCCCAGCGTCACGAGGATGATCGGCCTGCCCTTCTAACCTGGTGGCAGTTCGCGGCCAGGTGAGTGACAGAATCAAACGCATGACGCCACCGGTGATCAAGCGCTGGCACGAGTTCCTCGACGGCGGCCACGCCCCCGCTGTGCTGGAAGCCCTCCTCGCCGAGGACTGCGTCTTCTCCTCACCCGCGGTCTTCACGCCGCAGGAGGGCCGCGCCAAGGCCAAGGGGTATCTCGAAGCGGCCGCGAAGATGTTCGCGGGAACGGACTTCCACTACGTCGAGCAGTGGTTCGGCGAGCGCTCCGCGATCCTCGAGTTCGCCGCCACGATCGACGGGATCTACGTCAACGGAATCGACATGATCCATTGGAATGACGACGAGAAGATCGTCTCGTTCAAGGTGATGATCAGGCCGTTCAAGGGCCTTCAGGTGATCATGCCGAAGATGGCGGAGCTGCTGCAGTCGGCGTGATCCGCGTGCCGATGACGCCAGATCCCCAGATGCCCGGACGGATGGTCTTGGCGGACACGGGCGGGCTGAAGTAGTAGCCCTGGACGAAGCCGCAGTCGTAGGACTTGAGGAGGTCGGCCGTGGCCTTGTTCTCGACGCCCTCCGCGACGCAGGCCAGTCCGAGGGTGTTGGCCAGTTCGATGACGGAGCGAACGATGGCGGCGGCCCGTCCGTCGTACCGGATCGGAGCGATGAACTGCCGGTCTAGTTTCAGTTCGTCGATCGGGAGTTCGTGTAGGTAGGTCATTGCGCCGTAGCCGCTGCCGAAGTCGTCGATGGCCACTCGGATGCCGAACTCCCGCAATCGGTCCAGCACCGCGCGGGCGCGAACGACGCTGGCCAACAACAGGTCCTCGGTGATCTCGACCATGAACGAGGTGGCGGGCATGCCGCTGTCGGTAAGCGCCGACAGGATGCGATCGGGCAGGCCGGCGTCATCGAGCGACGGCGCCGACAGGTTGATCGCCACCGGCAGCACGATGCCCATCTGATACCAGCCGGCGGCGTCCCCGATGGCCCTGTCGATCACCACCTCCGTGAGGGCCTCCATCAATCCGTTCTCTCGAACCAGGGGCAGGAAGTCGGCGGGTTCGAGCGTGCCGAACTCCGGGTGTGGCCAACGGACCAATGCCTCGACGCCGACGGCCGTGCCGGTCGCCAAGCTGAACTTCGGTTGGTAGACCAGCTCGAGCTGACGCTCGCTGATCGCCCGGCGCAGATCTGCGAGCAACCGGATGCGGGCGAAACCGTCCCGTCGACCCATCTCTGGGATGAACACGCGTGCGCCGGTGTCGCGCGCGCTTGGCCGAGTACATCGCCAGATCCGCACGCTTGAACAGTTCGTCGGCGGTGACGTCGGAGTCGACGTCCGAGGAGGCCGACGCGAGACCGATGCTGAGACGCACGTGGAGCGTTCGACCCTCGACGGTGAACGGCTCGTCGAAGGACCGCACGACGAGTTCGGCAATCTCGTCGGCGACCGCGGGGGAATCCTCGACGAGGATCGCGAACTCGTCCCCGCCGAGTCGCGCGACGGTGTCTCCGCTCCGGACGGTGTTCTGAATCCGGTCACCGACGTCGCACAGCAGCTTGTCACCAACGGGGTGTCCGAGGGTGTCGTTCACCAGTTTGAAGTCGTCGAGATCGGCCACCAGCACTGCGACGGAGGTGTCGTTGCGCAGCCGCAGCTGCATCGCGTGTTCCAACCGATCACCGAACAGCGCCCGGTTGGCGAGACCGGTCAGATCGTCGCGCAGGGCCATGTCGGCGACGGTGTCGAGAAGCTGGCGGTTCTCGGTGAGAAGGGTGAACTGACGAAGCAGGACGGCCAAGGCGAGGATCATGCCGGTGACGATGACGGGGCTACTACCGGTGTGCGGCCACACCTCGACGACGCCGAACGTGAAGGCGAACGGCACCGGCAGATACGGCAGCCACAACTCCACGCGCGACGGTGCCTTCCGCTGTTCGTCGTCGATCGCCGTCAGCGGCTTGGAGGTCAGGGCGGCGACCCCGACGAAGTACATCGCGATCGCCCAGCCCAGCACCACGGCCTCCCGTGAGTCGTGGGGGTTGGCAAGCAGGTAGGCGTACCCGCTGTCGGTGATCCAGACGACGGCCACCCCAGCGAGCAGCAGGGCGGGCGACACCCGCCGTCCGGGCCGCGTCTTGGCGAGCACGACCGCGATCATCGTCACCATGGCGAAGTCGGCGAACGGGTAGACCGCCGACGTTGCGAAGGTGAGTCCACTCGTCGCGTAGTCGTCATAGACCGCGTGCAGGCCGACCGTCCATGCGATCAGGAATATCGAGGCCGTGACGAGGAGGCCGTCGAGGAGCACTCGGACACCGGAGCGGCCACCCGTCGACGGAGCGAATACCGCCGCTACGCACGTGCCGAGCGGGAGCAGGAGATAGAACGCGTCCGCCGCGGAGGGGAACGGTGGCCACTCGCCAGTGACGACCAGGTAGTAGGCCCAGATGAGGTTGCCCACCACCCAGC
>NZ_JBOGDD010000668.1:0-3889 GCF_050701675.1 Mycobacterium sp.
ATCGACCACACGCAGAAGAACGTGCTGCGCGAGGGCAAGACGCTGCATCCGATCATGGAACGGGTGATGGCGATCCACGTGGCCGAAGAGGCCCGCCACATCTCGTTCGCCCACGAGTACCTGCGTAAGCGGGTTCCCGAATTGTCTTGGCGCAAGCGCTTTGTGCTGTCCATCTACGTGCCCGTCGTGATGCGCATCCTGTGCTCGGCCATCATCGTGCCGCCGCGCACCTTCTGGAAGAAGTTCGACATCCCGCGCTCGGTGCGCAAGGACATCTTCTTCAAGTCGCCGGAGTCGCGGCAGATGCTGCGCGACATGTTCGGTGACGTGCGGATGCTGGCGCATGACAGCGGATTGATGAACCCGTTGGCCAAACTGGTGTGGCGGATCTGTCGGATCAACGGCAGCCCCAGCCGTTACCGCAGCGAGCCGCAACGCCAGCATCTGGTCTCGGTCGCCTAGCGTCGGCGTCATGCCCCATGTGATCACCCAGTCGTGTTGCAGCGACGGGTCCTGCGTCTACGCCTGCCCGGTGAACTGCATCCATCCGACGCCGGACGAACCCGGTTTCGCGACTGCCGAGATGCTCTACATCGACCCGGTCGCATGCGTGGACTGCGGAGCCTGCGTCAGCGCCTGCCCGGTCGGCGCCATCGCGCCCGATACCAAGCTGGTCGACGCGCAGCTGCCGTTCATCGAGCTGAACGCGGCGTTCTACCCGAAGCGCGAGGGCAAGTTGCCGCCCACCTCCAAGCTGGCCAAGGTCATCGATGCGCCGGTGGTGCACACCCGCTCCGGAAGCCCGCTGACGGTGGCCATCGTCGGCTCGGGCCCTGCCGCCATGTACGCCGCCGATGAGCTGTTGACGCAGCGCGGCGTCGCCGTGAACGTCTTCGAGAAACTGCCGACGCCGTACGGCCTGGTGCGCGCGGGTGTGGCGCCCGATCACCAGACCACCAAGCGCGTCACCCGACTGTTCGACCGGACGGCGGCGCTGCCGGGATTCAGGTTCTTCCTCAACGTGGAGGTCGGCAAGCACGTCAGTCACGCCGAACTCGCCGCACATCACCACGCCGTGCTCTACGCGGTGGGCGCGCCGAACGACCGCCGCCTCGACGTCGAGGGCATGGGCCTGACGGGCAGCGGTACCGCCACCGAGCTGGTCGCGTGGATCAACGGCCATCCCGAATTCACCGATCTGCCAGTCGATTTGAGCCACGAACGCGTGGTGGTCGTCGGTAATGGCAACGTTGCGTTGGACGTGGCGCGCATCCTGACGGGCGACCCGGACGACCTGGCCCGCACCGACGTCTCGGATCACGCGCTGGCCGCCCTGCGGAACTCCCGCGTCAGGGAGGTCGTGATCGCGGCCAGGCGTGGGCCCGCCCACTCGGCGTTCACGTTGCCCGAGTTGATCGGCCTGACGGCGACGCGCGACGTGGTGCTCGACGCGGCCGACCACGACCTGGTTCTGCGTGATCTGGCTGAACTCGGCGACGGCACCGAGGACCGCCTGACGCGCAACAAGCTCGAGATCCTCGCCAAGCTGAGCGACGCCGACGCCCCCATCGTCCGGCCGCGCATCCGCCTCGCCTACCGACTGACGCCGCAGCGGATCATCGGAGCCGAACGCGTCGAGGGCATCGCCTTCACGGTCACCGGTGGAGACGAGATCCGCCGGCTCGACGCCGGTCTGGTCCTGACGTCGATCGGCTACCGCGGCAAGCCGATTCGCGATCTCCCGTTCGACGAGGTGGCCGCGGTCGTGCCGAACGACGCCGGGCGGGTCGCCGGGGTGCGGGGAGCCTACGTGGCCGGCTGGATCAAGCGCGGTCCCACCGGATTCATCGGCACGAACAAGTCGTGTGCGGGGCAGACGGTGCACGAACTCGTCGACGACTACAACGCGGGCCTGCTGGACGACCCGTCGGCGACACGGCGTCACTTGGACCAACTGATCGAGGCCCGCCAACCCGCGGTCGTCGACGGGGCGGGCTGGCAGGCCATCGACTCCGCGGAGATCGCGCGGGGCGGGGACACCCGCCCGCGTGACAAGTTCACCGCGATCCCCGACATGCTGGCGGCGGCTGCCTCGGCGCCAACGCCATCACTGGGTCAGCGGTTGCTCGCAGGCCTGCGGCGCTAGGTATTTCCGCCCAGCGCGACCGCACCGACCTCGTTGAGATAGCAATGAGGTTTACGAAGTTCGAGTGGGCATGATCCCGAGTGCTACCTCAACGCGATCGGTTACCGGCGCCCTAGCTCTTGGCCATCGCCGCGGCGATCTCCTCCGAACTCACTTCGCGCAGGGGCTGTCCGAGCGACCACTGGTGGCCGAACGGGTCGCGCACCATGCCGTAGCGGTCGCCCCAGAACTGGTCCTCCAGCGGAGCCACCACCGTGGCACCGGCGTCGACCGCCCTGGCGAACGCGGCCTCGACGTCGGGCACCTGAAGGTGGATCGTGACGGGCGTGCCGCCGAGGGCCTTGGGCGTAGACGACTTGCCGTCGTTGTAGTCGGGGAAGTCGTCGTTGAGCATCACCATTGAGCCGTTGATGTCCAGCGCCGCGTGGACGAGCCTGCCATCCGGATGCGGCACCCGACCGTACTCGGTTGCGCCGAACGCCTTCACGTAGAAGTCGATGGCAGCGGCGGCATTGTCGACGACGAGGTTGGGAGAAAGGGACGGTTGTACTTCGATCGCCATGGTGGGCTCCTATCGACGGCTGATGGTCACTGGTACCGACTCGTCGTCGCGCAGAATCTCATCGCGGGCTAGACGACCGAGAATTCGAGCGGCAGCGCGGCGCGGCCCGTCAGCGCCAGCAGTACCGGCGCACCCGAGCCGAGAAGCACGCTGATCCGCGCCGCGAGCACCGGGGCCTCGGTCAGCACGTCGTCGGGAAGGGTGAAGTCGACGCCCGTAGCCCGCGCGATGTCGAGGCCGTGGACCGCCAGTTCGAACACCCGCGTCGGCAGATAGTTGCTCAACCGGATGCCCAGGCCGCCGATCACCTCGATCAGCGGGTCGTCGGCGCTCTCCAGGTCGCGGAGCACCCGTTGCACCAACGCGTCCACCGTCGTCGCGGGGTTCCCGCCGAGGTCGCGCCCCGCCTGTCTTCCGCGTTCGATGACCGCCTCGGCGCCCGCACTCGACGCGTAATCGCGGATCCTGGCGTAGTACTCGGCCGGGGTGCCGACGTCCTCGCGGTCCGCGGTCGTCTGCAGGTAGGTGCTCACGGTGATCAGCGACCGCGAGGCGTGTCCGACGAGGGCGCGCAGATCCCAGTCGTCGAGGCCGGGTCCATTCCAGGCCGACTCTGGAATGGCGCGAACGAGTGCGGCGAATGACGTTGCGGCCGAGGTGAATGTCTCGAGACCGTTCATCGAAGCCGTCATGATGCCTTGATCTGATTCCAACCCTCGACCGATTCCGGGCCGCGAGGCTCGGGGCCGACGTAGATGGCTGCCGGACGGACCAGCTTCCCGAGCCGCTTCTGCTCGAGGATGTGCGCGCACCATCCTGCGGTGCGCCCGCAGGTGAACATGGCGGGCATCATCTTCAGGGGGACCTCGGCGAAGTCGAGGATCACCGCGGCCCAGAACTCGACGTTGGTCTCGATCGCGCGGTCGGGACGCCGTTCACGCAGCTCGGTCAGGGCGGCCTGCTCAAGGGCGGCCGCCACGTCGTAGCGCGGTGCGTCCAGGCGCTTGGCGGTCGCCCGCAGCACGCGGGCGCGGGGGTCCTCGGCCCGGTAGACGCGGTGCCCGAAGCCCATCAGCTTGTCATGGCGGTCGAGGATTCCCTTGACCACGGCACGGGCGTCGCCGGAGCGCTCGACCTCCTCGATCATCGGCAGCACGCGAGCCGGAGCACCGCCGTGCAGT
>NZ_JBOGDD010000669.1:0-4647 GCF_050701675.1 Mycobacterium sp.
GTGCGAACGAGAGCCACGCTAGGTGCGTTCTTGCGGTGCGAGAATGGTTTCCGCAATGCGCGATTTAATCTCCGCGCCTCTCGCCGCGAACTCAACGCCGACCGCACGCATGTTGTACGCAAATCGCGAGGCGTGCCGCGAACAAGCGTGCACTCGGCAACCAACCCTGCACCAGATCAAAACGCAGACGGACCACTGGCGACCAAAGGTCGCTAACCCCGCAGATAGGCCAGCACGGCGAGAACCCGACGATGCTGTTCGTCATCGGGCGGCAGCGTCAGCTTGGCGAAGATGTTGGTGATGTGCTTCTCGACCGTGCCGTCGCTCACCATCAGGGTGCGGGCGATCTTGGTGTTGGAGTGGCCCTCGGCCATCAACGCGAGTACCTCCCGCTCACGCTCTGTCATGTCCCGCAGCGGGTCGTCACGTCGGCGCCGCACCAGTAGCTGGGCGACCACCTCCCGGTCGAGCACCGTACCGCCAGACGCCACCCGGGCCAGCGAGTCGAGGAAATCGGCGATCGCGGTGACCCGGTCCTTGAGCAGATAGCCGACGGCGCCGGCCCCGTCCGCGAGCAGGTCGTCGGCATACGAGACCTCGACGTACTGCGACAGAACCAGCACGGGCGCGCCGGGCACCAACAGGCGGGCCTCGACGGCGGCACGCAGTCCCTCATCGGTGTGCGACGGCGGCATCCGGACGTCCACCACCGAGATGTCTGGCCGGTGTTCCGCGATGGCCTGCACCAGCGATGGGCCGTCACCCACTGCGGCGACGACGTCGTGACCGCTCTCGGTCAGCAGCCGGACGAGGCCCTCCCGCAGCAGGACTGAGTCGTCGGCCACCACAACTCTCAGCACGGCAGCTCCACCCCGATCGTCGTCGGCCCGCCGGGCGGACTGATCACCGTCAGCGTGCCACCGGTCGCCCGCACACGATCGACGAGGCCGGACAGACCATGGCCCTTGGCCGCATGCGCGCCGCCGTCTCCGTCGTCGACGATCTCGGCGCGGACCCAACCGGACCCGTTCGCCACGGTGACCCAGCACGTCGTCGCGCCGCTGTGTTTGGCGACGTTGGTCAGCGCCTCGGCGACCGCGAAGTACACGGCGGTCTCCACTGCCGCGTCGAGCCGCCCGGCTGGCGCACCAAGCTCGGGGTCGACGGTGAGCTCGACCGGGACGGTGCACCGAACCGCAAGTGAGGCAAGCGCACTGGGTAGGCCACGGTCGGTGAGCACCGGCGGCGCAATGCCGCGGGAGAGCGCCCGCAGCTCGTCCAGGGTCTCCTGAGTCTGGCTGATCGCCTCGTCGAGGGCCCCTCGGAGCGCGTCCGGATCGCTCTCCAGGTGTTGGCGGGCGCGACTCAAGTCCATCCCGAGGCGGATGAGTCGCTGTTGTGGGCCGTCGTGGATGTCTCGTTCCAGCCGGCGCAACGCGGTCGCCTCGGCGGAGGCCGCGGCCGCCTTCTGCTCTGTCAGCACGATGATCGTTTGGCGCATCTCAGCGACACCGGTCAGCAGGAGACGGCTGAAGCCGGCCGAGATGAGCGCGCAGCCTCGCACCACGACCGGGAGGCTGATCAGGCAGACCACGCCGATGGCGGTCTGGAGGCCGACCCGGGCGAAGGTGCTGTCGCCGAGCCCGATCAGCTGGGCGAGCGAATGGTTGTCCGGACCGCGCGGGATGCTCCAGTCCCAAGCGATGGTCAGCGTGCCGCCGATCGCCGACGCCCACCAGCTGACGACGATGCAGAAGGTGGCAACCGCGATCGGAAAGTGCACGATGGCGTGGGCGAGATCGAGCCAGGACTGGACCTGGGTGAGCGGGGTGATGATCCGCCTCCACACTCCGGCACCTGGTTTGGCCGCCCGGTAGGTCGGCCGGGTCCGTGGTCGACGGAGCACGGCAGGTATGCGCAACCGCTCGACGTCGGCGAAGAAGCGCGCGACCAACAGCGTCCCGGCGAGGATAGGCAGGCCGACGACGACGACCAGCGTGCCGAGCCCCGCCGAGAATCCGGCCACGGCGACGCTGAAACTCACGATCGCGAGCGGGAACCCGAGGAGGACGTAGCCGGTGTCGACTCCGAGCTGACGGAGGAAGCCGACTCGCTCGGGCTGCGCAGGGTTGGCCGACGTGCTGGCGGTGCTCATGCTCTCGACGCTAGGCATGTGTCGGAGTCGCTCCCATCCGGTGCGCCTGCGTCTTCAGGGTAGGGCTGTCCCTACCGTTCCCGTCCCGTCATCGGGAATGTCGGTTCACTAGCGCACTCGCCGTGGAAGGCACTCCACACGATGTTGGCGATTGATGCTGGGCCATACATCACCAAAATGGGGAGACTGACGCAGCGGTGACACAGATCGACCTCGACAACGAAGCGCTGGCTGAGGTGATGCGGATCGCGGGAGTGCGCACCAAGAAGGAGGCCGTGAACCTCGCTCTGCGCGATTACGTCGAGCGGTTCCGGCGCATTGAAGCAGTGGCACGATCCAGCGAGCAGGCAAAGGGCTGGGACTACGAAGGCTGGCTTGCCGCGCGGGCCGACGAGAAGACAGTGCCTCACCTTCCCGATGTCAGGGCGCGGCGCGTCGTGAGCTAGCGGGGTTCGTCGACAGACTGCAGACACCGACGCGGCCGAAGCACGAGTGGTTCCGCCGATATCGCGCGAGGATGACGCCACGCTCGAGAGTCGGATACAGCTCGCGCACAACGTTATTCGACATTCACACAGCCCAGCAGTTCCGCCGGCCACCCGGGTGGGACGTGGTTCCCGTACTGTCGCGGGATGGGAGAGGAAACTGACCGGCGGGGATTCCTGAGCCCGGTGCGTCATGCGAGACCGTGACGGATTCGGCCGCTGACCAAGCCCTTCGGATGGTCGAGGACGTTGTCGACGATCCCGCTCGACGACTCGACCTGGCCTCCGCGTTCTACGAAGACGGACCCCACCATGCCTCCGTCCGAAGATACCGGCGCGCCGAGCTGTCCTTCATGCAATGGCAGATGCGCCGGGGAGCCCTCAACCCGATCACTGGGCCGCAACCCGGCAGCCGTTGGTGGCGAGCGATCAACGCGCGCTTGCTATGTGACTCATGGGAGGCGCACCTTCTCGCCGCGGGCGCGCCCGGACCGGCCAGCCGGCCGGCGGTGACCCGCTGGATGGAGTTTCTCAGTCACCCGACACCGCAGTCCTGGTATCGGGCGCACAACACCAGCGTTGTGTCCGCCTACGTCGAGTACCGCGATCTGAGCGAGGCCGAAATTCCCGTCGAGAAGTTCTTCATGGACGTCACCCTCGGCCGGGTGCTGTTCATCCACGGCATTCTGATGGACCCTCGGTCGACCTTGGGGCCTTTCTTCTGGCCCCTTGCGCGCCTCCTCGCCGACCCGCGCTCACGCAGCGTCGACATCTACCTTTCCTTGCGCAACATCCTGCCCGATACCTATCCGATTGCAGGACAGTCGATCACTGAGATTCTCGATGCCGAGAACTTCGCCGGGCGACTCATCGACTACGGCATCCTGCTGCCGCGAGCCCACTCGCTGTACGAGTTCGCCGCCGCTGACCTCGGTGAGCCGCGCCTGCGTGACTTCATCGAGAACGGCAACTTGACCTACGCCTGGCGGTACGACGACCGCTTCGTCTGGGAACCGCGCAGATCCCGCAGGTTGATTGCCCTCATCACCCGGATCTTCGCACGCACCTAGGCATCGGTATCTGAGCTGTGGCTCGGCGTGCCGGGCGTTGCGGCGTGATCTCCGCGACCGCCTCCGCGCCCTTCCGTTCGTTTCGGACCGGCAAGATCAGCTCCGCCCCGGCCCGAGCCAGGCCGTGGGCCAGGCGCAGTCCGAGTCCGTCGCTGGCGCCGGTTACGACGGCCAGCCTTCCGACAGGTTCGGTACGTCGACGTCCTTCACGCTCATGCTGACGTGTCCTCTCTGATCGGCTCGCCCTCGGGGGGATGCGGCAAGCGGGCGGTATGCACCCATTCGACCTGACATCACGGCCGCCAACCAGGGTTAGAAGATCCGTGGTTAACCGCTCCGAGGAATCGGGCCCATAACGGGTATGCGCAGGACATGACGGTCATCGAAGTCCACTGTTCGCTCGAGCGGATTCCTCAGGCGGTGACCGCATGAGGCGTGCGGACACGAGCGACCTCTGGTGGAAGAACGCGGTCTTCTACTGCGCCGACATCGAAACCTTCTACGACTCGAACGGCGACGGCACGGGTGACATCCGCGGCATGACAGACCGCATCGAGTACCTCACCGACCTCGGCGTGACGTGCTTGTGGCTCATGCCCTTCTACCCCACCGCACGCAAGGACGACGGCTACGACATCACGGACTTCTTCGGTGTCGATCCCCGCCTCGGGACGGTCGGTGACTTCGTCGAGCTCGTCCGGACGGCCCGCTCGAACGGCATCCGGATCATCGTCGACTTCGTCATGAATCACACCTCCGACGCGCACCCCTGGTTCAAGTCCGCTCGCCGCAGCACAGACGATCCGTACCGCGACTACTACGTGTGGAGCGCGACGGAGCCCAAGTCAAGCCCCAAGGACGTCGTGTTCCCCGATCAGGAGGACAGCATCTGGGAACTCGACCCCAGGACCAGCGAGTGGTACCTGCACCACTTCTA
>NZ_JBOGDD010000670.1:0-12239 GCF_050701675.1 Mycobacterium sp.
AAAGGGGGGCTAGCTGGTCGCTCGCAGGCTCAGCGAAAGTAGCAGTCGCACATCGGGATCGGCCAGCGTCGTCCCCAATGCCTCCTCGATCCGGCGCACGCGGTAGCGAACCGTGTTGGGGTGCACGTGCAGCCACTGGGCCGCCGCGGCGACGTCTCCGAAGCTGTCGAGGTAGGCCCGCAGGGTGTCGACCAGGGTCCGGTCCTTCTCGCCCAGCTCGCGCACGCGCGGGTCGACGAGTCGCTCGTCCGCACCGATCATCGTGACGATCTCGTCGAGCAGCACGGTGGTGCGGGCTTCGGCCAGCGACGTCACCTGCCCGATGGCACCGGGGTGGCGCTCTGCGCTGTCGAGCACCCGGTCCACCTCCCCGCGAGCGGCCGCCACCCCCGCCAGACCCGTTGCGGGAGTGGCGATCACAGCCCGAAGCTCCAGCCCCAATTCGGCGCGCAGAGCGCCGATAGTGCCGCGGATCCACGACGACACCGACGATGCCTTACCGGTGTGCGGGAACAACACGTAGACGCGCGAACTGCCCGCTGCCACCTGTGCATCACGGCGAAAGGCGCTGGCGCTCAAGGCGAGAACGTCGGCAAGCCGTGCTGGTGCATCTCGCGCGCCGTCGAATCCGATGACTGCGACGTGCCCGTCGGCGACGATGCTCAACTCGCGCGCGACGTCGGCCAGCTGGACGCCGTCGATGGCGGCGGCCTCGCGAAGCCCGAGGAGTTCCTGGACGCGGACGGCGTGCGTGGACGGTGTCGCGGCCAGCCGTGACATGATCCGGGCGGCCAGCACGCCCGCACCGCGCAGCACGTCGTCGGCGTCGTCCGCCAGCGGCCGGGTGCCCTCCTGAAGCCAGATGGTGCCTGCGAAGACGGGCCCGCGCCTGCGGTCCGACGTCAGGTGGTGGATCCCGACCGCGCGGCGGGGCCGTAGACCCAGTTCGGGCCGCGCTTCGACGCGGACGACCTCACCCGTGGCGCGCAGGGCGTCGAAGATCCCCGCCCGGCCGATCCACGCGAGGTGCTCGGGCGGTCCCGCGCGGCCGAGGATGGACAGGCGCCGCAACTCGTCGGCCTCGTCGTTGGATGCCGAGTACGCCAGGACGTGGCTCTGGGCGTCCTCGATGCTCACCATGCCGTGGGTGCGGTCGGCGATCGACTGCGCGAGACCGAACAGGTCGGTGCCCGAGTCGTAGAGCGGATCGGCGCGATCGCCGTGGTGTTCGAAGACGTGGTCGACGAGGCGGTACAGCCGCTCCCAACGGGCCCTCGGCTCGACGGCGACCACCGCCGTGCCCGCCGCCACGGCGCGGGCCACCACGGCGTCGGAGGGCTGCTTGAGGAAGATGGCGGCGGGTGCCCGGCGCGTGACCTGCTGATTGAGCCAGTCGAGAACGCCGTCGTCGCTGACACCGAGGAGGAAGAACACGTCGGCTGACCCCGCACCCACCGCGAGCCCGAGGCGGACGTCGTCGGCGTCGACCAGCGCCGCGGACGCCACCGGGAGGTCGAGGCCGCGCGGCGCGTCGACGAGGGTCACCATGGTCGCGTCCAGCGCAAGGAGTAGCTGACCGAGTCCAACGCCGGCGGCCTTCATGTTGTCGGATCCTACCGCCGCCCGAGGCAATGTTTGTCTGATCGGCCAATGGGTCGGCACGGCGTTTGGGAGACCCTGAGCACATGACCTCCAGTGCCTTCTCGGCCATCACCGACGTACCGGTTCCCACCAACGAACCGGTGCGCGAGTACGCCCCCGGCAGCCCCGAGCGGGACCGCCTCGCCGACGCGCTGGCGGCGCTGAGCGCAGCGGACCCGGTCGACCTTCCCCACGTGATCGCGGGCCGCCACGCCATGGGCGACGGCCAGCGCATCGACGTCGTGCAGCCGCACCGCCACAGCGCGGTCCTCGGCACCCTGACCAACGGCGGGCACGCCGAGGGGACGGCGGCGGTGGACGCCGCGATCGCCGCGAAGCACGCCTGGGCCGCGACCCCATTCGACGAACGGGCGGCGGTGTTCCTGCGGGCGGCCGACCTGCTGGCCGGGCCGTGGCGGGAGAAGCTGGCCGCCGCCACGATGCTCGGTCAGTCCAAGACCGCGTACCAGGCCGAGATCGACGCCTCCTGCGAGCTCGCGGACTTCTGGCGGTTCAACGTGACCTTCGCCAGGCAGCTCATGGCGCAGCAACCCGTCAGCAGCCACGGAGTGTGGAACCGTACCGACTACCGTCCGCTCGAGGGCTTCGTCTACGCGATCACCCCCTTCAACTTCACCGCCATCGCGGGCAACCTACCGACGGCACCCGCACTGATGGGCAACACGGTGGTGTGGAAACCGTCTGTCACGCAGACGTTGTCGGCATATCTCACCATGCAGTTGCTTGAAGCCGCTGGGCTGCCGCCAGGGGTCATCAACCTGGTCACCGGTGACGGCTACGGGGTGTCCGAAGTGGTGCTCTCCGATCCGCGGTTGGCGGGCATCCACTTCACGGGTTCCACCAAGACGTTCCAGCATCTGTGGCGGGAGGTCGGTTCCAACATCGACCGCTACGACACGTACCCGCGGCTGGTCGGGGAAACGGGCGGCAAGGACTTCGTGGTCGCACATGCGTCGGCGCATCCAGACGTGTTGCGCACGGCGCTGATTCGGGGCGCCTTCGACTATCAGGGGCAGAAGTGCTCAGCGGCCTCGCGCGCCTTCGTTCCCCGTTCGGTGTGGCAGCGGATGGGCGACGACTTCCTCGGCGCCACCGAGAAGCTCGCCTACGGTGACGTGTCGGACCTGTCCAACTACGGTGGCGCGCTGATCGACGAGCGTGCCTTCGCCAAGAACGTGCAGGCCATCGAACGCGCCAAGGGCGCACCCGGCGTGACGATCGCCGTCGGTGGCGAATACGACGACGGCGAAGGCTATTTCGTCCGTCCGACCGTCCTGCTCTCCGACGATCCGACGGACGAGGCCTTCTCAACGGAGTACTTCGGGCCGATCCTGGCCCTGCATGTGTACGACGACGACCGCTGGGACGACGTGCTCGGCGTCGTCGATCGCGGATCCAAGTATGCGCTCACCGGTGCGGTGATCGCCGACGACCGCGCCGCGGTACTGGACGCCGAGAGTCGATTGCGTTACGCCGCAGGAAATTTCTACGTCAACGACAAACCCACCGGTGCCGTCGTCGGCCAACAGCCCTTCGGTGGCGCGCGCGCATCCGGCACCAACGACAAGGCAGGCTCGGCGCTGAACCTGCTGCGCTGGACGTCGGCGCGGTCGATCAAGGAGACGTTCGTTCCGCCCACCGACCACGACTACCCACACATGAAGGCGTGAGGCGATGAGCCTGTTCCAGCGGGTCGCACGGCCCGCCATCCTGGCCGCTGCCCGATCCGACGGACTGCGCCGCGCGGCCGAGCGGATGCCCGTCACCCGTCGGGTGGTGCACCGCTTCGTACCCGGTGAGTCCGTGGATGACGCTCTGACATCGGTTTCCGCACTGCGGGATTCGCACCGCTTCGTCTCCATCGACTACCTGGGTGAGGACGTCACCGACAGCGATGCCGCGGATGCCACGGTGCGCGCCTACGTGGATCTGCTCTCCGCGCTCGGCCAGCGTCGCGAGGTAGTCGACGGCCCGCGACCGTCGGAGGTGTCGCTGAAGCTCTCCGCGCTCGGTCAGGCCCTTCCTCGCGATGGCGAGAAGATCGCGCTGGAGAATGCGCACACGATCTGCAGCAAGGCGCGCGACCTCGGGGTATGGGTGACGGTCGACGCCGAGGATCACACCACCACCGATTCAACGCTGGCGATCGTGCGCGAGCTGCGCGCCGACTTCGGATGGCTGGGAACGGTTCTGCAGGCGTATCTGAAGCGGACCCAGGGCGATTGCGAGGAGTTCGCGGCGTCCGGCGCCAGGATCCGGCTCTGCAAGGGTGCGTACGACGAACCCGCGTCGGTGGCGTACCGGGACGGTGACGAGGTGACCGACTCCTATCTGCGATGCCTCCGGGTGCTGATGGCTGGCGAGGGATATCCGATGGTGGCCTCGCACGACCCGGCCGTCATCGACGCGGTGCCCGCGCTGGCTCGCGAATTCAGCAGGGGTGTAGAGGACTTCGAGTATCAGATGCTCTTCGGCATCCGCGACGCGGAGCAGCGCAGGCTCGCCGACGCGGGCAACAACGTCCGGGTATACGTGCCGTTCGGCAGCCAGTGGTATGGCTACTTCGTCCGACGCCTGGCCGAACGACCTGCCAACCTGACGTTCTTCCTGCGGGCGCTGGCCGAGCGGGGTCACTGAGCGGCGCACAGCCGGTGATCACCTAGGCTGACCCATGCCCCGAGGAGGTGTGCATGACGGTCACCGGCCCGGGTGCCGAGCAGCAACGCGTCGATGGTTTCGGTCGCCTCGATCTGGGGCTCCGCCAGGCCAGTGACTGGTATCTGTGGGGGCCGTATCTCAGTGAACGCCAGTGGGGCACGGTCCGCGAGGACTACAGCGCCGACGGCGACGCCTGGACCTACCTCCCTCACGACCACGCTCGTTCACGCGCCTACCGCTGGGGTGAGGACGGTCTTGCCGGGTGGTGCGACATCGAACAGCGGCTGTGCCTCGGGTTGGCCCTGTGGAACGGCCGCGACCCGATCCTCAAGGAGCGCGCCTTCGGCCTGAACGGTCACGAGGGCAACCACGGCGAGGACGTCAAGGAGTACTGGTGGTACCGCGACGCGGTGCCCAGCCACGCGTGGAACACCTGGCGCTACCACTACCCGCAGCAGGCGTTTCCCTACGAGCAGCTGGTCGAGGAGAACCGCAGGCGGGGCAGGCTCGATCCCGAGTACGAGTTGCTCGACACCGGAATCTTCGACGACGACCGGTACTGGGTCGTCGACGTCACCTACGCCAAGGCGGACCCGACCGACGTCCTGATGACGATCGACGTGACGAACGCCGGACCCGACACCGAAGTGCTTCACGTGCTGCCGACGCTGTGGTTCCGCAACACGTGGTCCTGGGACGGCCGGGGCGAGGAGGCGCCGGAGCTGGTAGCGACGTCGGACACCACGGTCGGCCTCGAGCACCCCTTCCTCGGGCGACTCGAAATGGTCTGCGGCACAGACCCGCTCGGTGCGACGCCGGAGCTGATCTTCTGCGACAACGAGACCAACGCCGCCAGGCTCTACGGCAACGCGGCGACGACGCCGTGGCCCAAGGACGGCATCAACGACCACGTGGTCGCCGGTGCCGACACGGTCAACCCGGCACGTCGCGGCGCCAAGTGCTCGGCCTGGTACCAGCTCACCGTCGCGCCAGGGCAGACCGCGCAACTGCGGGTCAGACTGCGGCCGGCAGGCACGCGGAGCGCACAGCTGTCCGACGACTTCTCCCGGGTGCTCGACGTCCGGCGGGCCGAGGCGGACGAGTTCTACCGGGGGCTGACCCCCGCGGAAGCCTCGGCCGACGAGGCTTCCGTCATGCGTCAAGCCTTCGCCGGGCTGTTGTGGAGCAAGCAGTTCTACCACTACGACGTGGCGCGGTGGCTCGATGGCGACCCCGGTCAGCCGCCACCGCCGCCGCAGCGCAAGGACATTCGCAACGGGCGATGGCGCAACTTCGAGGCGCTCGACATCATGTCGATGCCCGACACCTGGGAATACCCGTGGTTCGCTGCGTGGGATCTGGCATTCCAGTGCGTCGCGCTGACCCACGTGGACCCCGCGTTCGCGAAGTACCAACTCAGCCTGTTGTGCAGGGAGTGGTTCCAACATCCCAACGGTGCGCTGCCCGCGTACGAATGGGACTTCAGTGACGTCAACCCGCCCGTGCATGCGTGGGCCGCGATGGAGATCTTCGCCATCGACGGCGGCCGCGACATCGACTTCCTCAGCCGCATCTTCGACAAGCTGCTGGTGAACTTCACCTGGTGGGTGAACCGGGAGGACGCCGACGGGTCGAACCTCTTCGAGGGCGGCTTCATGGGGCTCGACAACATCGGACCGATGAACCGTTCACACCTTCCGATCGACGGTGTGCTCGAACAGTCCGACGCCACGGGCTGGATGGCCACCTACGCGCTGTGGATGGCGATGATCGCCACGATCCTGCACGTGTCCGGTCATCGACCCACCCTCGACCTCGTGCAGAAGTTCCTCGAGCACTTCGCTGCTATCGCCGAAGCCCTTGACACCGTGGGGATCTGGGATGAGGAGGACGGTCTGTTCTACGATCGCGTTCTGATGCGCGACGGCAGCGCGGTGCCCCTGCGGGTGCGGTCGATCGCTGCGGTGATTCCGTTGCTTGCGGTCGCCGTCGTCGACGACGAGGCGCTGGGTCTCACCCTGGTGACCAACAAGCGCTTCGCGAGCTATCTGCGTCGTCAGCAGGGACGCCTCGACGACGGGCTGCACGCCGGTGGAATATTGCACGCAAAGACCGGTCAGCATCAGATTCTCGTCGGCGTCACCAGTCCCGACCGAGTGCGCAGGGTGTGCGAGAAGCTGCTCGACCCCGAGGAGTTCCTGTCGCCGCACGGATTGCGCTCACTGTCGGCGTATCACCGGGACCATCCCTATGCGATCGAGATACAAGGCGTCCGTGCGGGTATCGACTACGAGCCCGCCGAGTCGACGACGGCGATGTTCGGCGGCAATTCGAACTGGCGTGGTCCGGTGTGGTTTCCGTTGAACTACCTCATCGCCAGGGCGCTCGAGCGTTACCACGAGTTCTTCGGCGACGACTTCACCATCGAATACCCAACCGGTTCCGGCACGTCCACGACTCTCGAGATGGTCGCCGCGGACATCTGGAAGCGCTTGGTCGACATCTTCCTGGTCGACGGGGACGGCCGCCGACCGTGCTTCGGCACCGTCGACCGTCTGCAGAGCGATCCGCGGTGGCGCGACGACGTGCTGTTCTTCGAATACTTCAACGGCGACGACGGGGCTGGACTCGGGGCCAGTCATCAGACCGGGTGGACGGCGCTGGTGGCAGACATCATCCGGCGCAGGCACGTCGCGTTGCCGTCGGTCGGCGAGATCATCGCGCGACTGGTACGGGAGGGCGAGACGCCCTGATGCCCGTCTGTAACGCGCTACAACCCGAGACGGGCCAGCTCCTGTTCGGTGACCAGGCGCTCGTGCTTGGCCGGAAAACTCAGCCTCCTCCTCGGGTTTCGGATCAGCAAGAGTGCGATCCGAGCCGCTCGGGTCTCCAATGTCCGGTTGATGTACACGGTGTTCACACCTTTCCTTTCGATTAATCTGGGGCTCAGGGCATTCCGGGAATGAGGGAGGCTGGATTGGTTGCGGCGGGAACGGTTGCGGCGCTGCCGCCGATCCCCGGTATGGAGCCTTGGCCACCGGTAAACGAGGACAAGAGACCGAAGTAGTCGTTCAGCGCGTTGAGCAATGCGTTCGGATCGAATGGTGTCGCGGGGGCCGGGGCAGTGTCACTGGCGAAGGGTGATCGCGGTGAGGCCGTGGCGGCGCCGACGCCAAGCGTCAGTGCCGCCAGCGCGCCCGCGATGCCAACTGCCGCATAGCCGAGAAGTCGCCGTGGCGTGGTGAGATCTGCTGGCATTCGCGCTCCCGACTCTGGCGCGGAGCGCATGGTGCACTTCCGTCACTCGGGAAACACTGGATGACAGCAGTCACGATTTGAACACGACTCCGTCACGACTTCGACCCTATGGCGTGGCTATGGGTTGCCGGCCAACCTCTTGTGGGACCTTGCCGCACCCCGCCGCACCCCGCCGCACCCCGCCCCGCCCCGCCCCGCCCCGCCCCGCCCCTTGCCGGCCAAGGCGGCCCCGGCGCCTAACGCTCGGCCAAGCGAAGCAGCGTCCACGCGGCGATCGTCTGCGCGTCGGTGATGGTGCCGTCGACGATCATCCGTTCGATCTGCGCCCCGGTGAACCATTCGCTACGCATGTCCTGCTCTTCGGGCTCCCGCTCGTGATCACCCTCGGTGATCCCGGTCGCCAGGAACACCCATCCGCGCTGGCTGCTCATGCCCGGCGCAAGGTCGAGCTGGCCGAGCACCACCAGGGACGTGGCGCGCAGGCCGGTCTCCTCGCGCAGCTCCTGGGCCGCCAGCTCGGCGGGTGGCGGCTCGTCCCCGTCGACAGTGCCCGGCGCGGTGCCCTGTGGGAATTCCCAACGCCGCAACCCGATGGGGTAGCGGAATTGCTCGACGAGCTGGTATCGGTCACCGTCCTCGGCAACCACGAGTGCGTAGGTCGGCTTGTCGATGACGCCATAGATTCCCGGGGTGCCGTCCTGGCGGCGGATGTCGTCCTCGCGAACGATCATCCAGGCGTTCTGGTACACCACGCGGGAGTCAACGCGTTCGATGGGATCCACGCGTCCAGTATCACCACGGAGGGCAGGAGCGCAGTGACCCGGGATTTGGCACGGCGCGGTAGCGTCGCTGACGTGCTGCTGACCTCGTTGAACCCCTCGGCCGTCGCTGCCGGTCACGACATCGCGGACGCCGTGCGGATCGATGGAGCGACGCTCAGCCGCAGCGACCTCGTCGGCGCGGCCACGTCGGTGGCAGAACGCGTGGCCGGCGCGGGGCGGGTCGCCGTCCTCGCCACGCCCACCGCGACCACGGTGCTCGCCATCACCGGCTGCCTGATCGCGGGCGTCCCCGTCGTTCCGGTCCCCGCCGACGTCGGGGCCGCCGAACGCCACCACATCCTCACCGACTCCGGCGCCAGGGCGTGGCTGGGCGAGGTGCCCCAGGATCCCGAGGGGCTGCCGCACGTCCCCGTCCGTCTGCACGCCCGTTCGTGGCACCGTTACGCCGAGCCGCCGCCGGATGCGACCGCGCTGGTCGTGTACACCTCCGGCACGACGGGTCCGCCCAAGGGCGTGCTGATCAGTCGTCGGGCGATCGCCGCCGACATCGACGCGCTGGCCACGGCGTGGGAGTGGACGCCGGACGACACCCTGGTTCACGGCCTGCCCCTGTTCCACGTGCACGGGCTGATCCTCGGTCTGCTCGGATCGCTTCGGATCGGAAACCGCCTCGTACACACGGGGAAACCGACGCCCGCCGCCTACGCACAGGCCGGTGGCTCGCTGTACTTCGGTGTCCCGACCGTGTGGTCGCGCATCGTCGGTGATCCGGATGCGGCCCTGGCGTTGTCGTCGGCGCGACTGCTGGTGTCCGGCAGTGCCCCGCTGCCGGTTCCGGTATTCGACGGACTGTCGCGGTTGACCGGCCACGCGCCCGTCGAGAGGTACGGCAGCACCGAGTCGCTGATCACGCTCAGCACCATCGCGAACGGGGAACGACGGCCAGGCTGGGTGGGTCTTCCGCTCGACGGCGTGCAGACCCGGCTCATCGACGACGACGGCGCCCCGGTGCCGCACGACGGGGAAACCATTGGGCGGCTCGAGGTTCACGGACCGATGCTGTTCGACGGTTACCTCAACAGAGCCGACGCCACCGCCGAGGTGTTGAGCGGCGACGGGTGGTACCGCACCGGCGACGTCGCGGTGATCGACGGTGACGGCATGCACCGCATCGTCGGCCGAGAGTCTGTCGATCTGATCAAGTCCGGCGGGTACCGCATCGGGGCGGGGGAGATCGAGGCGGTGTTGCTCGGGCACGCAGGTGTCGACGAGGTCGCGGTCGTCGGCATCCCCGATGACGACCTCGGCCAGCGGATCGTGGCGTTCGTCGTCGGCTCCGCCGCCCCGCAGGAACTGATCGACCATGTGGGGCAACAGCTTTCGGCACACAAGCGACCGCGCGAGGTACGCATCGTGGACGCCCTTCCCCGCAACGCCATGGGCAAGGTCTTGAAGAAGGAACTGGGGTTGGGAGACTGAGATGGCACTGAGGTTCACCGGCATCTGCATCGATGCCGCCGACATCGAGGCGCTTGCCGCCTGGTGGGCCGACGTGCTCGGGTGGCGTCGAGAACCCACCGACGACGGCGACGTCCTACTGCGTGCACCTGCGGGCGCCGGCCCGGACGTGCTGTTCCTCGCGGTGCCCGAGGACAAGGTCGTGAAGAACCGCATCCACTTCGACTTCACTCCCGACGATCAGCAGGCCGAAGTGGACCGTCTCATCGCGTTGGGCGCACGGCACGTCGACATCGGGCAGGGCGACGAATCCTGGGTGGTGCTGGCCGACCCCGAGGGCAACGAGTTCTGCGTCCTGGCCGCCGAGGACTGAGGATCTCTCAGAGCAGATCCTCCGGCCTTGGGGCCTCAGTCGACCAGCACGACGACCACACCTCGCCGGGCGCGTTCTCCTGGGGGAACCACGAGTTCGTGCATGCCGGTAGTGCGCCGCCGCCGCCGCCGCTGGCAACGTCGACGACGATTTCGGTAGTCGGCTCGGCGGTCTGGTCGCCCGACGGGGTCACGTCGATGTTCACGATGAAGGGCCCGTCACCCTGTCGACTCGTATAGGCGTAGTACTTGAACGTGTCCTGGCCGACGAAACCCTTGGCAGGCGTGTAGGTGAACGAGCCGTCCGCGTTGAGGCGTAGCGTGCCGTGCGCAGGCTTCGTATCGACGCCGGCCTTCCATCCCTTGAAGTCGGGATCGTCTGCGAGCACGCCCTGCCCCACCGGGACAGTCAGGGTCTTGCCCTGGACGGCGGTGTACCACTTGGGGTCGGGCTCCTCCCACCCGCCGCCGTCGTCGCCTGCCGTGACGGTGATGGCCACGCTCGCATAATCCGTTCTGCCGCTGGGATCGGTGACCGTGTAGTTCAGGTAGTCGGTGCCGACGAATCCGGGTGGGGGCGTGTACAGCAGGGAGCCGTCCGAGCGAACGGTGACCGTGCCATGGTCGGGGGCGGTGTCGATCTCGACGGTCAACCGGTCACCATCGGGGTCGGCGTCGTTGGCCAGGACGTCGATGACCACCGGGGTGCCCACCGTGGTCTGTGCCTTGTCGTCGTTCGCAGTCGGAGCATGGTTGGGCCCAAGGATGGTGACGGTGACGGTGGCCGTGCTGGTGTTGCCCGCGGCATCGGTCACGGTGTAGGCGAATTCGTCGGTGCCGACGAAACCGTCGTCGGGGGTGTATTCGATGGCGCCCCCTGGGTAACCGCTGGTGGTTCCGTGGGCAGGGTTCCCGTAGTCCGACACGTAAATGTCATCGCCGTCGGGGTCGGTGTCATTGTCGAGTACGGGGACGATCACCTGCTCGAGGTAGTCGAACGCGCCGGCGTCGTCGACGGCAACGGGAGCTTGATTGATTGCCACGACGGTGACGGCAACGGTCCCATCGGCCTCGTTCACTCCGTCGGAGACGCGGTAGCCGAACGTGACGAAACCGACGAAACCCGTTGCCGGAGTGTAGGTGAACTTGCCGTCCTCGACGGTGACCGTTCCATACTCGGGTTGATCGACGACCCATGCCGTCAGCATCTGACCTTCGGGATCGGTGTCGTTCTCCAAGGGGTCGAACGTGATTGGGGTGTCGCGTGGGGTCTGGTAGCCGTCGAAGTCTGCCACCGGGGGAAGGTTGACTGCCGCCGTCACCGTCACCGAGACGGTCGTCGTCGCAGACCCCTTGGTGGAATCGGTGACTACGTAAGTGAAGCCGTCCGTGCCGACGAAGCCTGCCTCGGGGGCGTAGACGAATGACCCGTCGGTGCCCATGACGACGGTTCCGTGAGCGGGTAACCCCGCGAGTGCGGCGGTTAGGGGATCGCCGTCCGGGTCGAAGTCGTTGGCCAGCACTCCCCAGTGGGCGTCGACCACGAGGTTGGTGTCCTGGACGGCGTCGTAGTAGTCGCGACCTGGCAGTGGGTCGTTGAAGTAGCGGCCGACGGTGATGACCACGGTGCCGGTCGCGCTGGCGCCGCTCGGGTCGGTGATCTCGTAGGTGAAGGTGTCCACACCCTGGAATCCGGCCTTGGGGGTGTAGACGAACGTGCCGTCCGCTTGGGCCACGACCGTGCCAGACAGTGGCTGAGTGCTCGTCTTGACTGTCAGAGCATCGCTGTTGCCGTCGGAGTCGTTGTCCAGCACGTGAATTGACACGGCGGTGTCGGACGGGGTGAAGACGGTGTCGTTGCCGGCGTACGGCGCCACGTTGTCGCTGGCCGTGACGGCGATGGTGACGGTCGCCGTGGAGATCGCGCCCCGAACGTCCTTGATGGTGTACGTGAAGGAGTCGACGCCGGTGAAGTCCTGCTTCGGCGTGTAGGTGAAGACGCCGTTGGCGGCGACCCTGACCGTGCCGCTCGAGGGCGCGGTGTAGGAG
>NZ_JBOGDD010000671.1:0-7433 GCF_050701675.1 Mycobacterium sp.
CTGTCTGATGGATGGCCGCAGCGCCTTGCTCGGAGGCGACCAACGCGGATACAAATTGCAAGATCAGGTCATCGTTTAGTCACAATGCGCCCAACTACGTGTTTTCTGAATTTGAGCAAAATGCACACACTGGGCCATTTCGTCAGAGCGGCCCTTTGCTCGAACTCATGCAGCGACGCGCTGCCGTGGGCCATCTCGGGTCCGTGTCGCAGAATTCGTCTGTGACTCCGCTCCCCCGTCAGCATTCGTAAACTGGGACGATCATCGCGCGGGCAACTGTGTGGCTGAACAGGTTGAAGCCGAGGAAGGCCGGGGTGGCGTTGGTCGGCAGATCCAGCGAGGGGACGTCTACGGCATGGACCGCGATGTAGTAGTGGTGCACGCCGTGCCCGACGGGTGGGGCGGCACCGAGGTAGCGGCGGATGCTGGCGTCGTTGAGGAGCTGGATAGCGCCGTCGGGCAGTTCGTCGCCGTTGTCGTTGCCCGCGCCGGTCTTCAGCTCGGTCACCTGCACTGGAATATCGGCCACCGCCCAGTGCCAGAAGCCGCTGCCGGTCGGTGCGTCGGGGTCATAGACGGTGACCGCGAAACTCTGGGTGTGTTCGGGGAACCCTGTCCAGGAAAGGTGCGGGGAGATGTCCTCGCCGCCTGCCCCGAATATGCCGCTGCGGTGCGCGGGGCTCAGGGTGGTGCCGTGAGTGACATCATCGCTGCTCAGCTCGAAGCTGGGCACCGAGGGCAGGGCGTCATAGGGATTGCGGCTCATCGTGGGGTACTCCTTGGGTCGGGATTCTGTACGGGGCCAGGCCGTGGCACGCCACGATCCTGGGGGACGGTACGTGAATGCTTCAGGATGAATGCGGCACGAGGATGCCGCGGCCGACGAGCTTGCCGGATTCGAGGTCGCTGATCGCCTCGCCGACCGCGTCGAGGGGATAAGTGCTCGTGTGCAGGGTGACCCGGCCCTGCGCGGTGAGGGTCATCAGCTCGGCCAGGTCGTTGTAGGTGCCGACGAGGTTGCCGATGATGTTGATCTCGCGGGAGATCAGTTCAATGGTGGGGACGCGGACCTCACCGCCATAACCGATGGTGTAGTAGCTGCCGCGATTGCGGAGCATTGCCACGCCCTGTGCTGGGGTGGACTGTTCGCCGACGAAGTCCATGAGGACATGGGCCCCGCCACCGGTGATGTCTTGGACCTGGGCCAGGACGGACTCAGAGGTGCCGGTGGCGTCGACGGTGTGGTGGGCACCGATGCTTCGGGCCAGTTCCAGAGCCTGCGGGGAGCGGTCGAGCACGGTGATGGTGGCCGGTGTGGTCGCGGCAAGCACCTGAACACCGATGTGGCCCAACCCGCCGGCGCCGATCACGACAACGTGGGTGCCGGGGGTGAGCAGCGGCTGGGCTTTGCGCACCGCGTGGTAGGCGGTGAGGCCAGCGTCGGCGAGGGCGGCGACGTCGACGGGTTGCAGGCTTGGGTCGAGCTTCACCACGGCGCGGGCGTTGGACAGCAGAAGCTCGGCCATACCGCCGTCGACATTGAGGCCGGGGAAGGTGGCATTTTCACAGTGTGAGTCCTCACCGATCCGGCAGGGACTGCACAGGCCGCAGGTGACCAGCGGGTGCAAGATGACCGCATCCCCGGGGGCAACGTTGCTGACCGCGCTGCCGACCTCGCGGACCCAGCCGGCGTTCTCGTGGCCCAGGGTGTAGGGCAACGTGGGGTTCTGAATACTCGCCCACTGCCCTTCGATGACGTGCAGATCGGTGCGGCACAACCCTGCCGCGCCGATTTCGACGAGTACGTCCAGTGGACCTGTGACCTTGGGTTCGGCGACCTCGTCGACGCTGGGGAGTTTGCCGTAGGAATGAACGCGAACAGCCTTCATAGGTGTACCTCTCGATTGTCATTGCAGGGGTTATCAACGGTGAATAGTTTTGGACTCGATGCCGTACAAGCAGGTACACGCACACCGCGGGTCGCCGCGGTGGGCCGGCGCTCCGGCGTGCTCATGAGTGCGGACGGGTTACCACTGTCCTTGCGGGACGCCTTACTTCCTTGTCCGGCCGTGGAGACCGGGCCCGGATGAGCCCCACGAGCGACACCACCGCCCACACGCCTTCCAGCAACAGGAAGCCCCATTGGCGGCCTTGTGCGGCTTGGATGGCCAGAATTGTGGAGCCGACCAGGTTGAACACGCTGTAGGTCCAGGAGGAGGGTCTGATCTGCTTGAACTGCACGAGGACGAAGGGGATCAGCACAAGCAGGGAACCGGCTACCTGGATGGCCTGTGTCATGGGAGCGCTCGCCGACGGAGCGCCGTGCGACGGTGATTCACGGACTTGGTCACAATTCCTCGAAGACGGTTGGTGTGTACGGGCAGAGATTTGGGGCACCCCAAAGCACCCGCCGGGACGACGGGCCGATGGGGCCGGGGCGGGCGGCTCAGCCGGTGGGGTGCAACAGCTTCCCTGACGCGGGATCGGTAGTGGCCGCGGTGGGCGGTGCGTCGATCCACCGGATTGCCTTGATGGGACATTGCTGCACGGCCCGGGTGACGGCATCACGATGCTCGTCGTCGGCGTCGACCTGCACGGCTTGGACGATGCCCCAGTCATCGGCGACGAAGTGATGTGGGGCGAGCTCGACGCAGATGCCATAGCCCTGACACTTGGTGGGATCGACCCGCGCCCTCATCGGACACCCGCCAAGTGCGCGAGCATCGGAGCAGACTCGCCCGGAGAGGGGGCCACTGATGGTGCGAGCGAGAGGTGTTCCCACCGTCGGGGTTGATGCGCCCGCAGGCACTGCGAGCAGCCGACGTCGATGTGGCGGGAGATGACCCCGGGGTAGTACCGAAGCAGGGTCCGCAACATGACCGCGACGCCGTCGGGGACGGCACATGCTCCGCTCCCGCGCAGCTGGGAGCTCCATCGGGGCAGTTTCGACTCGTAGCCACCACCGCGGGAAGGCTTGCCCATCGAGGCGAGGACCGCGGCGATGGTGCTGCTGGAGGACATGCAGGCTCGGCATTGGCGGGCGTTGTGCTCGGCGTAGAAGGCGACGACGTCGGCCGCGACCTTCACCGGGCAGATCGAGGGGTCCAGGAAGTGCAGTGATCCGCAGCCCAAGCTGCTGCCCCGCGCACTCACTGCGTCGAAACTCAGCGGCAGGCTCGGCCACACCGGGACGATGCCGCCGAAGAAGCCTCCCATCAGGACGTTGAGCCGGGAGCTGTTCTGCCCGGTGACGTCGCGCACGAGCTCACCCAGCGGCACGCCGGTCGGCAGTTCGTAGAGGCGGGGCGTGATTCCTGGGCCGGACACAGTGGCGAGGAATCCGCTGGGCTCGGCCGGTGGGTTCGGTGCCATGGCTCGAGCGATCCAGGCCAGGGTCTCCACGTTCAGCACCAGCGTCGGGGCGTCGTTGATGCCCACCTGGTAGGGACGGGGCGGTTTGTCCTTGGGCCGGGCGATACCGGTCATGATGGCCCGAACGACCGCGGTCTCCTCCCCTGCCACGTAGGTATCCTGGGCGGTCACGACCTGCAGGGTCGGCCCAGCGTCGCGGCGGGCGTCGATCTCAGTCACGGCCGCAGCGATGCTGACCCGGGATGCGGCGTCGGCGACGTAGACGTACGCGGTTTCGGCGTCCACGGCAGCGGCGGCCAACAGCAGTCCGTCGAGGACGAGGTGCGGCCGGTACCGCAGAAGGTAGCGGTCCTTGTAGCTCAAGGGTTCTCCCTCCGCACCGTTCGCCACGACGGTCGGCCGCTGCCGCTGCTCGTGGCCGGCTTCGGCCACGGCCCGCAGCTTGAGCATGGCGGGGAAAGCGGCCCCACCCCGACCCCGCAGGGTGGTCATCGACGGGGCGGCGGCCATGGCGGCCAGCGCCGCAGCCTGTGGTGAGCCGGCGGTGAGTGTCCTGGTGTATCCGCCGAGGTCCAGGTAGGCCTCGCAGGATTGCTGCTGCCACGGCTGGGAGCCGATGAGTCCTGGGGTGCGTGGGTCCCACACCCGCACGTCGTCGATGGGCAGGTTCGGAAACGTTGGCTGGGTGCTCACTCGAAGCTCCCCTCAGTCGCGAGTTCTGCGGGCGCCACGACGCGGTGGCCGAGGACGATGGGCGGAACCTTCCCCGCCGAGGGGAGGACCCGGTGAGGAATGAAGAGCAGCAGAGCGCCGTAGATCAGGAAGGACAGGACCGCGGAGGTAATGAAGCTCAGATCGACCCCTCCGGCGACGTTTTTCCACGGCCCCACGATTACCGGAGGTGTGTTGGCAAGCAGCAGGCCGATGATGACCGGCGGAATCCAGGCGCTGAGCGCGTAGAGATTCCACCCGCGGGTGTACCAGTACACGCCGCCGGTGCCGCCGGCGTTGAAGACTTGCAGGTCCGCCGGGGCGTAGCGTCCGCGCAGCGCCAGGTGACCCATCACGATGATGACGAGCCAGGGCGCCGTCACGACGGTGAGCAGCGTGATGAACGCCGAGACCAGAGACAGCGCGTTCCAGACCAGTGAGCCGAGGTAGACCAGCGCCACTCCCACGGCGCTGATAAGCAAGGTGGCGTTGACCCGATTCAGCCGGGGTATCAACGAGGAGGTGTCCAACCCGGACCCGTACAGGGCGATGGCGCCCTGTCCGCATCCGCCGACCAGCCCGACGACGATCAAGGGAACCGCGTACCACGTGGGCGAGGCGTTGACCAATCCGAAGACGAAGTCCGTGTTGCGGTCAGGGAACAGGGTGGTGAAGTAGGCGGCGAACATCATCGCGAACCAGCATCCGACAAAGATCCCGGCGCTGGCCACCCACGCGCCGCGGCGAGCATCCCGAACCGGTAGGTAACGCGCGTAATCGTTCACGAACGGCCCGTAGGACAACGGCAATGCCGCTGAGGTGACGACGGCCAGGATCCACGTGGGCCAGAACCCCCCGAGAAGGTAGTCCCCACCGGCGTAGCTCTGGTGGAAGTCGGGCAATTTGATGAGGATGCCGACGATGAGCAGGCCAGCCAACACCGGAGCGAGGTACTTCTGTGCGGCGGCGACGGTGGCGTGCCCGACGAGCGCGACGAGCACCGTGATCACCCCGATGACGCCGTAGGCGACCGCGAGCTCGACATTGCCTTCGGGTAGCCCGAACAGCCGATTGCCGCCGGCGACGATGGCTTGCGCCCCGGTCCACACCGCAAGGGCATAGAAGCCGATCGCGATGAATAGCACCACCAGCGAGCCGAGGATTCTGCCCACCACGCCGAAGAACGCGCCACTACTAACCGCGCTGTTGGTCCCAGTGCGCGGCCCGACCAGTGCCAATGGCCCGAAGAACACGGTGCCGACAGCGCTGCCCAATGTGATGGCCCAGAACGCCGGCCACCAACCCAGCCCGAAGACGATCGGCAGGGCCCCCAGCACGATGATGCCGAAGCACATCTGCGCCCCGAAGAACACGATCCCCAGCTCGCTGGGCGCGGAGTGCCGCTCCTCCGCGGGTACGTAGTCCACTCCGCGGGTCTCGACGCGGCCGATCTCGTCGATCCCCTGCCGCAATGGGATCCCGGTTGCCGGATCAGTCATCGCAGGTTCCTTTCCTGGTTCGAGGCTCATCAGCCGGGGAAGGTGAAGCGGCCGGTGCCTTCGATGAACGCCAAGCCCTTGACCGGGTCGCCGGCATTAAGGGCTCCCTCCCGGGTATGGGAGCAGAACTCCAGATCCACCACGATCTCGCCGGTGACACCTTTCCAAGCGCCGGTACCGTCGTCGAAGGTGAAGGTGCCCTTGTCTTTTCCGTCGACCATGTACCAGTCGACGCGGCCGAGGAGCAGGTCGTCGGTGGCGGGATCTTCCAGGCGGACGCTGCCGAACCCGTGTGGGGTCGACCCGTCGGTGTCAACCTCATCCATGCCTACGAACACCGAGCGGAAGTAGGTCGGAGTGTCGGTGCCGGACAAGACGATCTTCGTCATCAGATCGGCTTCAAAACAGACGGTGGTTAGGCTGCCGCGCAGCGGCAGCGCCCGGCCCCACTGTGCGATACCGCCGGAAATCATCGAAACCTCGTGCTGAGTCATGGGTGAACCTTTCGTTGACGCGTTCGTGGATGCAGGAAGTGAGAAGGGAAGGTGCAGTTGAGGGTTGTCGAGCTAGACGTCCGTGGCGGGCAACCGTGATGCGAGGTACTTCTGCAGCTGCCAGATCGCCTGCTCGTGCGGGTGCAAGACCCCGCCGGCCGCGCGGGTTGATTTGGTCGTCGACTGCACCCGCTCGTTGACGCTGGCGTCCTCGGTCTGAAACGTGCGGAAGAAGTCCGCGGCTTCGGCGATCCCCGCCTCGAAACCGTCGGCTCCGAGGCTCTCGACGGGGACGAGCAGTTTGACCTCGAGGCTGTGGGTCTCGGGTCCGGTCGGCAACGCCTTGAACCAGAAGGTGATGTCTGGCGAGGGGACCACCATGAAGATTGGGAACTTCGCGATCAGCAGGGACTGGGAACGCTGGTAGGCAGAGAGGTCAGGCTGGGCGGGCAGCCAGCTCGGTTGCAACAGGTGGCCGTCTTCCTCGCCGCTGGCTGTTTCCGGGCCGGCCTTCATGCGGGAATAGAACCATTCACTGCCGCGCTCGGCACCGACCTCGACCGTGCCGATCGGCCACAACGGCTGCAGCGTGTTCTTGTGTATACCGATGTGGTGGTAGCACTCGGCATAGTTCTCGACCACGAGCTTCCAGTTCACCTTTGACTCACCCCAGTCCACGACGGTGGCAATCCGCCAGTTGGTGAAGTCGTAACCGCCCTGCACGGCCGTGATCCCGGCCATGTCGAAGGAAGTCGTGCTCGCATCGTCGAGGTTCACAAAGATGAAGCCCTGCCAGATCTCCATGCGTATCGGCCACAGCCCGTAAGCGTCGGGGTCGAAGCCAGGCCGCGCCAGCATCTCGGGTGCGTTGAGCAGACTGCCGTCCAAGCGGTAGGTCCATGCGTGGTACGGGCACTCGAAGCGTTCCGCGCAGCCGCGCTGCTGATGTTCGGCGGATGTCTTGCCGCCGAGAAGGTCCACGTAACGGTGCCGGCACACCCGGGAGAACACCCGGACCGCAAAATCGTCGCCGCGCACGATGATCAGGGGTTCACCGGCGAAGTCGGCAGCGACGTAACTGCCGCGATCGGGCACCTCCTCGACCCTGGCGATGCAGACCCAGTCCTTGCGAAAGATGTGCTCCAACTCATGCTCGTACATCGCCGAATCCCAGTACGCCTGGGCGGGCAGCGGTATTGCCTGCTCGAGGGGGAGGTCGGCTTGCCGGGCTATCTGTCGCACCAGGTCGCCGACCCCGACGGCGGCAGGGTGCGTGGTGGTGTGAGTCGCGGTGTCAGTCACAGGGACTGCCTCTCAGTGTCAGGTTCGGTTGGGCCGCGTGATCGACGTCATGCGG
>NZ_JBOGDD010000672.1:0-7809 GCF_050701675.1 Mycobacterium sp.
GGTGGGGTGGCGCGAAGGTGGGGTGGCGCGAAGGTGGGGTGGCGCGAAGGTGGGGTCGCGCGGGGGGTGGGGTGGCGCGGGGGGTGGGGTCGCGCGAAGGTTGGGGTTGCGCGGGGGTGGGGTGGCGCGCGGGGTATTCAGTCGATGACGACGGCGTCCTTGTGCTCGGTGATGGGTCTGGCGGGGAGCTGCTCGTCGCAGATCCGCTGGAGCTTCTCCAACGTCTCGTCGAGACCAGGGCCCCGACGTTCACCGGGCGTGAACGTCGCGGGCAGGTGCTTCATGCCCTGGATGACGCCGATGCTCTCGTAGTGTTCCGCGCCCTCGGGGTCGCACACGTAGTCGGGCATCCGGTCGAGCACGGCGGTCAGCATCGACTTGAACACGGTTCGGGCCACGTTGGAGCCGACGCAACGGTGCACACCGATGCCGAAGCTGAAGTGCCGGTTGCCCTTACGGTCGAGCAGTACCTTGTTGGGCTCGTCGAAGACCGAGGGATCGCGATTGGCCATCGCCCACGACAGCCACAGCCGCTCGCCTTCCTTGAACTGCTGACCATCGACCTCGACGTCCTCGGCGAACGTGCGGCCGTCACCGGGTGCGGGGGTGAAGAACCGGAGGAACTCCTCGGTGGCGGGGTTGAGCAGCAGGTCCCGCTCGCGGCTCAGTAATTCGCGCTGATCGGGATTCTCCGACAGCCACTCCAGCGCGTGCGCGGTGAGCGCGGTCGTGGTGTCGAAGCCGCCGCCGATGATCAACCCGAGATTTCCCATGATCTCCAGGTCGGGTGCGGGCTCGCCGTCGATGCGAAGGTCCAGCAGCGCATTGACCAGGCCGGGCCGCGGGTTCTGCTTCATCTCGAACATGTTGGTGAGGAGGTCGATGCCCATCTGCCGGTTCATCTCTGCGACCCGCGGGGCGTCGGGCGAGTGTTCCGGGGTGGAGACCCCGGCGTGCGCGGGTTCGCTGTAGATGAGCCACTTCTTGAGCTCGATGCCCATCATCGCCAGCGTCAGCACCGCAGGCACGATGTTGGCCAGATCGTCGACGAAGTCGATCCGGCCCGTTTCGATCTTGTCGTCGATGGCTGCGCGGGTGATCTCGTCGACGAAGGGCACCCACCGCTTGATCGCGGCGGGGGACAGGTACGGGTTCAGGGCGCCGCGGTAGGTGCTGTGTTCGGGCTCGTCCATCTCCAGGATCCCGCCGCGCACGACGGTGGCGCGCTGTGCCTTGGGAATGGTGATGCCCTGGTAGCCCTTTCGCTCCCCGTGGAGGTCGTGGTCATTGGACACGACGGGGCAGCGAGCGAGTTCGAACACTTCCTTGCTGCCCGCGGCCACCCAGTGACCGTCGTAGACGTCCGTCCATGCCACCGGGCACTTGGTGTGCATATCCTCGGTGATCTTGGCGAACTGCCCGCGGTATTCCGGGGTGTGCCGGTCGAAGTGGTACTGGTTCTTCTTGCGGTCGTCGTCGGTGGCGACGTCGTCGATGCTCACGGCGGTGTCTCCTATTTTTCGGCGAACGATCAGTTTGCGGTCTTGTCGAACAGCGTCATTCGATGACGATGGCCTGTTCGGGGCACGAGTGGGCAGCCTCCGCGACCAGGTCTTCCTGATCGGCGGGCACCACCTCGGACACGGGTGAGGCGTGCCCGTCGACGTCGTCGAGTTCGAATGAGTCTGGCGCGATCATCGAGCACAGGGTGTGCCCCTGGCAGCGTGTCCCGTCAACCGAAACCTTCACGAGCGCAGCTCCTTTCGGACCGTACAGAATCAGACGTGGTAGTCGTACCACTTGAGGTAGCCGCCACCGTCGACGCGAAGTTGAAGACCGGTGACGTAGCGGGACTCGTCGGAGGCCAGCCAGAGGATGGCGTTGCTGATGTCCTCGGGCTCGATGAACGGGATCCGCATCGCCTGCTGGATGCCGAAGACGGGCTCCGCGTCGGCGCGGGTCGGATGCTCGAGATCGGGCCGGAACGAGCGGTACATCGGCTCGCTCTGCAACATGTCGGTGTTGCAGTTGGTCGGATGCACCACGTTGGCGCGAATGCCGCGCACCGACAGTTCGGTGGCCAGATCGTGGACGTACTGCGACAGCAGCCGCTTGGCGGTCATGTACGCCATGCCGCCGGGATCGTTGCCGGGGTTGTCCTTCTTGGCCGTGTCCATCAATGCCGCGGTCGAGCCGGTGGCGATGATCGAGGCACCCTCCTGAAGATGCGGGAGCGCGACCTGGATCGCGTTGATGGTGCCGACGAGGTTGGTGTTGATCACGTCGGTCCACGTCTGCAGCGGCGGGTTGCCCTTCATACCCGCAATGCCGGCCTGGGCCACCACGATGTCGACCTTGCCGAGCTCGGAGATTCCGTTCTCCAACGCTTCCTTGAGCTGAGCGGCCTCACGGACGTCGGCCTGCGCGGTGACGATCCGCTGACCCGTCTTCTCGACGAACTGTGTGGTCTCCTCGAGATCTTCTGGGGTGGCGAGTGAATAGCCGATCGAGTCGATGTTCTTGCAGAGGTCGACGGCGATGATGTCGGCACCCTCTTCGGCGAGCCGGACCGCGTGGCTGCGGCCCTGTCCGCGCGCCGCGCCGGTGATGAATGCGACCTTGCCTTCAACGCGTCCCATCGGATGTCCTCTCGTCTGACTGCTCTGCCTGGTCTGTCACTTAGGTATTCCGACCGCCGTTGACGCCCAGAATCTGGCCGGTGATGTAGCCGGCCTCCTCGGAGATGAGGAAGGAGCAAGCGGCGGCGATGTCCTCGGGCTTGCCGATGCGCCGCACCGGGGTCGCCTCGATGGTCTTGTCGATGTCGCCGAGGAACCCGCGGCTCTCGGCCTTGCGCAGCATGGGGGTGTCGATGAAGCCGGGCGGGACGGCGTTGACCGTGATGCCTGCTGGCCCGTATTCGAGCGCCAGGCTCTTGGTCAGGCCGTTGACGGCCGACTTCGCCGACACGTAGTGGGACATGTAGGGGGTCCCCGAGTGGGTGCTCGACGACGAGATGTTCACGATCCGGCCCCAGCCGGCTTCGATCATGTCCGGCAGCACGGCCTGGATGGAGTGGAAGACGCCATTGAGGTTGACGTTGACGACCCGCTGCCAGAGCTCGAAGTCGATGTCGAGGAAGCGCTTGAAGCCGTCGAGGCCCGCCGCGTTCACCAGGATCGTGACGGGACCAAGTTTGGTGCGGATCGCATTGAGGGCATCGTCGATGGCGGCACGATCGGTCACGTCCGCCGTGTAGGCGAACTCATCATCGGACGGGTTCAGGTCGAGCGTGGCGACGTGGTAGCCGTCGGCGCGTAGCCGATTGGCGATCGCCGCGCCGATACCCGAACCGCCTCCGGTGACGACGGCGTTCTTCACTACTGATCCTCCAAGGGGGGCGGTCGTTCGGACCGTTAAGAATACTGCTTCCGATTATGAGAACCGTACTCTCGGATCACGCCATCTTGCAAGGTAACTAGCCGATCGGTTCGTCCAGAACTTCGCTCGTCGCAGGCGTCTCGACCCTTTGACTAGGCCATCTACGCTTTGTTGTGTTCTCGCGGAGCGAATGTATGATTCGCCGGTGATGAGAATGAAATTTCCATCACACTGAGGAGGATGATGGGCCAGACACCGACGATCTCCACTGACGGGCACGAAGACCTGGGTGCTCGAACACCCAGAGCGCACGCCGATCGGCGCATGCTGATCGATGGCGAACTCGTCGGGGCCGGGCGGAGTCGGGCTGCCGACGACATCAACTCCAGCACCTTCGCTTCCATCAACCCCGCCACCGGCGAGGTATTCGGACACGCGCCCGACGGCACCGTCGCCGACGCCGAGGCGGCCGTTGCGGCCGCGCGCCGCGCCTTCGACGACGGACCGTGGGCGACCGACGTCGCGCTTCGGATCCGCTGTCTCGAGCAGTTCCATCAGGCGCTCGTCGACCACCGCGAGGAACTCGCCGCGCTCACCACCGCGGAGGTCGGTGCCACCCCCGCGCTCCTCGCCGGCGCACAGCTCGATCAGCCCGTCGAGATCGTGCGCTACTACGCGAATCTGCTCAAGACGTTCCCGATGACCGAGGACCTCGGCAACATCTCCAGTCGCGGTATGCAGCACCACCGCTGGGTGGAGAAGGAAGGTGCGGGCGTCGTCGCCGCCATCGTCGCCTACAACTACCCGAATCAACTCGCGCTCGCGAAGCTGGCACCCGCCCTCGCCGCAGGCTGCACCGTCGTCCTCAAGGGCGCGCCGGACACGCCGCTCGTCACGCTCGCCCTCGGCGAGCTGATCGCCAACCACACCGACATTCCCGCCGGGGTGGTCAACGTCCTCAGTTCGTCGGACCCCGAGGTCGGCGCGGTGCTGACGACGAGCCCCGACGTGGACGTCGTCACCTTCACCGGCTCGACGCCGACGGGGCGGCGGATCATGGCCGCCGCGAGCGAGACCGTCAAGCGGGTCTTCCTCGAACTTGGCGGCAAGTCCGCGGCCATCGTCCTCGACGACGCCGACTTCAGCACGGCCGCGGTGTTCTCCGCCTTCAGCATGGTCACCCACGCGGGCCAGGGCTGCGCCCTGACGTCGCGCCTGCTGGTACCGCGCAAGCACCACGACGAGATCGTCGAGATGATCAAGGCCAACTTCTCGCACGTGCGGTACGGCGATCCGAACGATCCGAAGACCTACATGGGCCCGCTCATCAGCGAGCGCCAGCGCGACAAGGTCGACGGCATGGTCAAGCGCGCCGTCGCGGCCGGCGCCACGCTCGTCACCGGCGGCGAGAAGAAGGACCCCGGCTACTTCTATACCCCGACGCTGCTCACCGACGTCGATCCCCATGCGGAGATCGCGCAGGAGGAGGTCTTCGGGCCTGTCCTGGTGGTGATCGCCTACGACGACGACGACGATGCCGTGCGCATCGCGAACGACTCGATCTACGGGCTCTCCGGCGCGGTGTTCGGCAGCGAGGAGCGCGCGCTCGCGCTCGCCCGGCGAATCCGCACCGGCACGTTCTCCATCAACGGCGGCAACTACTTCAGCCCCGACAGTCCCTTCGGCGGGTACAAGCAGTCGGGCATCGGCAGGGAGATGGGGGCGGCCGGGCTCGAGGAGTTCCTCGAACGCAAGACCTTCGCGGTCGTCGTTCCCCCTGCTGAATCCGAGGTGACGGCGTGAGCGGGCCGCTGGAGGGCATCCGCGTCCTGGAAGTCGCGATGTACGGGTTCGTCCCGTCCGCGGGGGCAGTGCTCGCCGAGTGGGGTGCGGACGTGATCAAGGTCGAGCACGCCGTCACCGGCGACCCGCAGCGCGGCCTGCGGCAGACCGGCCCGTTGAGGGTGGAGGGCGACCCGAACCCGAACATCGAGCACGCCAACCGAGGCAAGCGCAGCATCGGCCTTGACGTCTCCAAGCCCGAGGGGCGCGAGGTCCTGCTCGAACTCGCCAAGCGCGCGGACGTCTTCCTGACCAGCTTCCTGCCGGGGCACCGCAGGAAGTTCGGCATGGACGTCGACGACATCCGCGCAGTCAACCCGAAGATCATCTACGCCAGGGGAAGTGCGCTCGGCCCACGTGGTCTCGAGTCGGAGAAGGGCGGGTATGACATGACCGCCTTCTGGTGTCGAGCCGGTACCGCCGCCACCATCACGCCGCCGGGAATCGAGGGCATGATCGGCCCGCCCGGACCGGCCTACGGAGACACCATCTCCGGCACCAACCTCGCGGGTGGCATCGCGGCGGCGCTGCTCAAACGCGAGCGCACGGGCGAGCCCTCGACCGTCGACGTCTCGCTGCTCGGCAGCGGACTGTGGGCGATGGGCCACACCATCGCGTTGACCTCGCACCTGAATCAGCTGATGGTCCAGCCGCCGCCGGGCGTGCACGGCTCGCCGATCAACCCGCTCGTCGGCGTCTACGAGACCAAGGACAACCGCTACATCTCACTGGTGATGATGCAGCCGACCAAGTTCTGGGCCGACGTGTGCCGCCACATCGACCGTGAGGACCTGATCGAGGACCCCCGGTTCGCCACCGTCGAGTCGATCGCCGAGCACACGGCGGACGCCGTCGCGATCCTGCGGGAGACCATCGCGACCCGCAGCCTGCCCGAGTGGAGTGAACGCTTCGCCACCCTGGCCGGGCCGTGGGCGCCGGTGCAGGACACTCTGCAGGCTGCCGATGACGCGCAGGTCCGCGCCAACGAATACATCGTCGCGGCAGGCGAATTGGAACTGGTCGCCAACCCCGTCCAGTTCGACGTCTCTGCTCCGCACACGGCAGGAGCGCCTGCCTTCGCCGAGCAGACCGACGAGGTGCTCGCCGAACTCGGCCTGGACTGGGACCGCATCATCGAGCTGAAGACCGCTGGCGCGGTGACCTAGGCATGCGGAGATCACACGGCGACGGTCACGCCAAAGTGACGGCGCCGCAGCACTCGTCATCGCCGCCGAGGAGGTCGCGGACCGTTTCGCCGACCGCCCGGTGCGAATCCGAGGCGTCGGGCTCGAGCTCGATTCCGTTACGCACCAGCACAAGTCCGACATGACGACGCTCCCGGGCGCCACCCGCGCCGCCGAGCTGATCAACTGCGAAGGCGTTGGCTTCGCCGGGCGTCTTGGCGCGTTCGGGCTGATCGAGACCGGAGCCACCGCCGTCGGCGGTTCGCTGACGGTGAATCCCATTGGAGATTTAAAGGCCAAAGCTCACCCGCCGGGTGCCACCGATGTGGCACAGTGCGTCGAGTCGTTCCAACAACTCCACGGCCACGCGGCCAACCAAGTCGGCGGAACGCGGATTGCACTGGCGCACAACATCGGGGGGCCGACAGCAGTGTCGGCGGAAACGATCCTGGAAGGACCGGGAACCAATGGCGGTTAAGGGACCGGAGCGGTGGTCGCCGGGTATCTCGTTGCCTCGGGGTGTGTCGGGTCCGATGGCTGCGGTGGGTGGGTTGTTCTCGATGGGGGTGGATGCGTTTCGGTTCATCTTCGTGCGGCCGTTTCAATGGCGGGAGTTCTTGGAGCAGTCGTGGTTCGTGGCGCGGGTGTCGTTGGCGCCGACGTTGTTGGTGGCGATTCCGTTCACGGTGTTGGTGTCCTTCATCTTGAACATCCTGTTGCGGGAGTTGGGGGCGGCGGATCTGTCGGGTGCGGGTGCGGCGTTCGGTGCGGTGACGCAAGTGGGTCCGTTGGTGACGGTGTTGATCGTGGCCGGTGCGGGGGCGACGGCGATGTGCGCGGATCTGGGGTCGCGGACCATCCGTGAGGAGATCGACGCGATGGAGGTGCTGGGCATCAACCCGGTGCAACGCCTGGTGACTCCGCGGATGCTGGCTTCGGGTCTGGTGGCGCTGCTGCTGAATTCGTTGGTGGTGATCATCGGGATCCTGGGTGGCTATTTCTTCTCGGTGTTCGTCCAGGACGTGAACCCTGGCGCGTTCGCCGCGGGCATCACGTTGTTGACGGGGGTGCCGGAGGTGATCATCTCGTGTGTGAAGGCGGCATTGTTCGGGTTGTTCGCCGGGTTGATCGCGTGCTATCGGGGGTTGACGATCACCGGGGGTGGCGCCAAGGCCGTCGGGAATGCGGTCAATGAGACGGTGGTGTTCGCGTTCATGGCGTTGTTCGTGATCAACGTGGTGGTTACGGCCATCGGCATCCAGTTGACGGCGAAGTAGGGGCGCCGGGGCATGGGCACGATGCAGGTGGTGCGCAGCCGCTTCCCGCGGTTGGTCAGCACGGTCAACCGTCCGGTCGGGGCGTTGGGGCGCATCGGGGATCAGACGTTGTTCTTCGGCAAGGC
>NZ_JBOGDD010000673.1:0-3333 GCF_050701675.1 Mycobacterium sp.
GAACAGGGTGATCGTGTGCGAGCGGCAGTACCTGCCGGTGGTCGCCGCGGCAGGCGTCGGCACCAAGCTCGAGCACGTCGTCTCCGTCGACGGCGGCCCCGAGGGCACCGTGACTCTGGCCGACGTGGAGGGAGCCGGTGACCCGGGCTTCGACTTCGACAACGCGTGGCGTGCAGTCGGACGCGATGACGTGCTCACGCTGATCTACACGTCCGGAACGACCGGACCCCCGAAGGGCGTCGAACTCACACACGCCAACCTCTTGACCAACATCGCCGCAATCATGGAGTTGACCACCGTCGACGAAACCGACCGGTTGGTGTCCTACCTGCCGGACGCGCACATCGTGAACAGGTATATGGCGCACTACCTTCCGGCGGTGAGCGGTGCGGCCGTGACGACCGTGGCCGATACCAAGGCGCTCGTCACGACACTGCCCGACGTGCGTCCCACGCTCTTCGTTGCGGTACCGCTGTTCTGGTACAAGGTCACGGCGGCGCTGCGGGCTGCGCTCGACGCGCAGACCGGGGTGCGCGGCAGGTTGGCTCGGTGGGCCGTCGACGTCGGCGGTCGCCATGCCGGCTTCACGGCCCGCGGCGCGACGCCGCCCACCGTCGTCAAGGCTCGGGCGTTCGTCGCGGAACGGCTGGTGCTGCGCCCACTTCGGGAGCGGGTCGGACTCGGCGAGGTCCGGATCGCGGTGTCCGGCGCCGCGCCGATCGCCGCGGAGACACTCGAATTCGTCCTCGGGCTGGGATTGCCGGTGTGCGAGGCGTGGGGTATGTCGGAACTGTCGGCGCTCGTAACCGTCAACCCACCCGACGGTATCCGGGTCGGCACCGTCGGCAAGCCAACTGCCGGTGTCGAGATCGCCGTCGCCGAGGACGGTGAGCTCCTGGTGCGTGGACCCGGTCTCATGAAGGGATACCGCAACGACCCGGTGCAGACGGTGGAGGCGATCGACCCCGAGGGGTGGATGCACACCGGGGACATCGGCGCCTTCGACGACGACGGGTACCTGCGGATCGTCGACCGGAAGAAGGAACTGATCATCAACTCCGGCGGCAAGAACATCTCGCCGACCAACATCGAGAACCACGTCAAGTCCGGCTGCCCACTGGTCGGGTCGGTGGTGGCGATCGGGGACCGCAGGCCGTTCATCGTCGCTCTGGCGACACTCGACCCCGACGCGGCGGCGGCTCGTGCCGAGACACTGAGCGTCGACGCCTCCGCGGCCGCGTTGGCGGAGCACCCCGAGGTGATCGACGAGGTCCAGCGCGGTGTCGCCGCCGCGAACGCAAAGTTGTCGCGCGTGGAGCAGATCAAGTACGTGAAGATCCTGCCCGTGTTCTGGCACCCGGGCGGCGATGAGTTGACGTCGACCGCCAAACTCAGACGCAAACCCATCGCCGAGAAGTACGCAGCCGAGATCGACCGCATCTACGACGAGGCCATGAGCGGCTAGACCACCCAGATTGCTTCTGCCGCAGGGTTTCCCAAGTCGACGGTGGTGGCCGGTGGATGCGAGCCGCCGTGAGCGTCCTCTGAGTTTTCTACGGCCACCGAGATCATGCCTGCGAAGTCACGACGGGCGACCACGCGCAGCCGCGAGTCCAGGCTGATGCCGACGCTGTCGAAGTACCGGAGCATCTCGGGATCGGCGTCGGAGATGCGCGCCACCGTGCCCGCATCGCCGTTCTCGCACACCGACAGCTGGCGTGCCGGCGGCGTGGGAACCCGTCCATCGGCGGCGGGGATCGGATCGCCGTGCGGATCGCGGGTCGGGTATCCAAGTTTGGCGTCGATGCGCATCAGCATCCGGTCGGACACCGCGTGCTCGAGGATCTCGGCCTCGTCGTGCACCTCGTCCCAGCCGTAGCCGAGCTCGCGCACCAGAAAGGTCTCCATCAACCGGTGGCGGCGCACCATCGCCAGCGCCGCCATGCGTCCGGCCTCGGTCAGGGACACCGCGCCGTACTTCTCGTGATCGACGAGACCCTGGTCGGAGAGCTTGCGGATGGACTCCGACGCCGTGCTCGCGGACACCCCGATGCGCTCGGCGAGCATCTTCGTGCTGACCTTGTCGACCGACCACTCCTGCGCGGTCCAGATGACCTTCAGGTAGTCCTGGGCAACTGACGACAAGTCGTTGGTGCCGTCGCCGGGGTTCATATCGTCGAAGTTTAGGCAATCCTCTGCGCATCCGGGCATCTAGCGACACCGGCGGCCCCGGCGCGTCGTAGGCTTGCCCCCGTGCAGCGCTGGCGGGGGCAAGACGAAATCCCCACGGACTGGGGCAGATGTGTCGTCACGATCGGTGTGTTCGACGGTGTCCACCGCGGCCACGCCGAGCTCATCAACCATGCGGTCAAGGCGGGCAGATCCCGTGGGGTGCCGACGGTTCTGATGACGTTCGATCCCCACCCGATGGAGGTCGTCTTTCCCGGCAGCCACCCCGCCCAGCTGACCACGCTCACCAGACGAGCCGAACTCGTCGAGGAGATGGGTGTCGACGTCTTCCTCGTCATGCCGTTCACCTCTGACTTCATGAAGCTGACGCCCGAGCGCTACATCCACGAACTGCTGGTGGAGCGGTTGCACGTCGTCGAGGTGGTGGTCGGCGAGAACTTCACCTTCGGCAAGAAGGCCGGCGGCAACGTCACCATGTTGCGCAAGGCCGGAGAACGATTCGGGTTCGCCGTCGAGAGCATGTCCCTGGTGTCAGAACACCACAGGGATCAGACCGTCACCTTCTCGTCGACCTACATTCGGTCCTGCGTCGATGCCGGTGACCTCGTCGCGGCGGACGAGGCTCTCGGTAGGCCGCACCGCGTGGAGGGTGTGGTGGTGCGCGGTGACGGGCGTGGCAAGGGGCTCGGATTCCCCACCGCCAACGTGGCGCCCCCGATGTACTCGGCGATCCCGGCCGACGGCGTCTACGCGGCGTGGTTCACGGTCCTGGGCCACGGCCCCGTCATGGGGACCGTCATCCCGGGTGAGCGCTATCAGGCTGCGGTGTCCGTTGGCACCAACCCGACGTTCTCGGGCCGCACCCGCACCGTGGAGGCCTTCGTCCTCGACACCCAGGCCGATCTGTACGGTCAGCACGTGGCCGTGGACTTCGTCGCGCGCATCCGCGGTCAGGAGAAGTTCGACTCGGTGGACGATCTCGTCGTCGCGATGGAGCGTGACACCGCGCGGGCCCGCACGATCCTGTCCGCGCAGTGACGATTCGGTCCACGCGCTGACCCGCTGATACACTCTCCGGCGACCCAGTGCGCGCTGCAGTTCGCGGCGGCCGCTGCTGAAGTTCATCATTCGCGAACCCATGGA
>NZ_JBOGDD010000674.1:0-9870 GCF_050701675.1 Mycobacterium sp.
GAGCTTGTCCGTGGCGCGGTTGATCTCCGCTTCATTCTTGGAGGTAGCGGAGGCGCCGGTCGATTGTAGGGCGACGATATAGGAGGCGAGCATGTTGTCGAGCATGTAAAGCTTGCCCCGGTAGGCCGGATTGAACAAAGTGGACCAGCTATCTTGCGTTCCGCCAGTGCAATCCAAGTTGTAAAGCAACCCCGTGGTTCCCCACACCCACGGCACCGCATGAGCATTGCCCGGGTCGAAGTTGGGGTTGGCGAATCGCGCCTGGACGTTCCCCATACCCTTGATCCGGCTGGAATCGAGTTGTTCGACCAACCCTTGCTTGGCGAGCAATTGGACTGCGTACTGGCTCGGCTCGACGATGTCATAGCCGGAGTTCCCCGCCGCCAGCTTGGCGGTCATCGTCTCGTTGCTGTCGAAGGTGTCGACGGTGACGGTGATGCCGGTCTCCTTCTGGAATGCCTGCACGACGCTGTCCGGGAGTTCACCTGCCCAGGCGTAGACATTGAGTTGTTTCTGATCACCGGAGTCACCTCCGGAACACGAGGTCAACGCCACCGCGCACGTGATCGCCGCCAGGCACGCCATCAGCCGCGATGAGATCCTCTTCGAGGATGAAAGTTCCTTCACTGTATTGCCTTTCATGAGTGATGTTGTGCCGCTGCGGTCTAATCGCCGTCGCCGACGAGGATGGCTCGCATCTGCCGCAGACCGACGACGGCGATGACGATCACGGTTGCCAGAATGAGCATTGCGCCCAGGGCGTTGATCTCCGGTGTGATGCCTGTCTTGAGGAGGCTGTAAATGCGCAAGGGCATGGTGGTGGAGCCGACCCCGCTGGTGAAGGTCGAGATGACGATGTTGGAGAACGATGTCGTGAACGCGAGCAGGAACGCCGACAGCAGAGACGATCGGATCAGCGGCAGAAGGACGTATGCGAATGTCTGCCAGGCGGTGCACCCGAGATCCGCGGCGGCCTCCGATAGCGAGCTGTCGAGAGCACCGATCGCACCCATCAGGATCAAGGTCGTCAGAGGAAGGGTGATGACGATGTGTCCGAGCACGATGGACGACAGACCCAGCGGCAGATCGACCGACCGAAATACCGTCAACAGTGCGGCGCCGAGGACGATTTCGGGCAACACGAGGGGCAGAAGGACAGCGCCGAGAAAGAACGAGCGCCCCCTGACCCGGTAGCGCACGAGCGCAAACGCACTCAGAAATCCGACCACGGTTGCCACTGCGGCTGCTGCGACACCGACGCTGAGGCTGGTTTGTAACGTTCTCAGCAGCGCGCGGTCATGAAAGAGCACGCCGTACCACTTGGTGCCGAATCCGGTCCAGTGACCGGTCGTAGGTGAGTTGTTGAACGAGTACCCGATCACGGCGATGATCGGGACGTACAAGAAGACGAGTACCGCCCGCGCTACCCATGCCGTCAGCCGGTCCATCGAGCGCTCCTGCTGCGGGCCTTCAGCGCCGCAGCCGCGACAGCGAGGGAGATGAGCATGAGCGCCAGCACGATCATCGAAAGTGCCGCGCCCATGGGCTGATTGCGGAATTCGGTGTAGAGCGTGACGATGAGGTTGCCGACGAGAAGTTGTTTGCCGCCGCCGAGTAAGACGGGGATGACGAAGACTCCGAGTGTCGGCACGAAGGTGAGCAGGATGGCGCCGGCGATTCCGGTCGCGCTCAGTGGGGCAATGACCTTGAGGTGCGTGCGCCACCATCCGCATCCGAGGTCGGCGGCGGCTTCGCGCAGGGCGGGGTCGATGCCGCGCATCGATGCGTAGATCGGAAACACCGCCGTCGGGAGGAACGCGTAGAGCAGTGCAAGGAAGACGGCCGTCTGACTGGGTATGAGGGTGTCGGCACCGTCGAGACCGATGCCGCGCATCACGGCGACCACTGGTCCTCCGGACCCCAGGAGAGTCATCCAGGCGAACGTGCGCACCAGGAAGTCCGTCCAAAAAGGAATGATCAGTGCGAGCAAGATCAGCGGCTGCCGTCCTGCAGGTAGCGACACCACGTAGTACGAGACGAGGTATCCGACGGCCACGCAGAGAATGGAGTTGATCGCCGCAACGCCGAGACTGTAGACGAGTGTCTTGGCGTAGACGGGGTCGGCAAGATGGGCGTATTGGTCGAGTGTGAACCCCCCGCGGACGCCGCCATAACCGTCGGCGTTGGCAAAGCTGTTGCGCGCGATCAACACTAACGGGACGATCGCGAGGGCGAGAACCAGCAGCATGCCGGGCGTGAGAAGCGCCCAGGCAATCGGCGTCTGACCGGATCGAGTACGTTTCTTGGCCGCGGGCGGGTCAGTCGTGGTCATCGCCATCGTCACCTCCTGGATGTTGGCTGTTCACATTGTTGGCTGCAAAGGACGACGCGGCAGACGAAGCGGGTGCGAGATCAGTCGATCTGACGTTTCAGGCATGCGCATTTCGCAACCGGGTCCGAGGCTGTTCGATGCCGGCGTGCCCGTTCGGGGACTCGCGTCGCGTGTGGGTCGGGTTGCTCGTTCTCACCCGTCATGAGTGGCTGTCTTCACCGCGGCTGCATATGCCTACGTCAGTGGTGAAGTTCGGTCGGGCATCGGACTGGGCCTCAAATGTCTGACGGTTGCCAGCACGCGCGATCGTTGGCGCGGACGGCACTGACCTGAAAGCGTCGTGTCCGTGACGGTGGAGAGACGATGACGATTGAATCGCCGAGCTAGTTCGACGGGGATTCAGTGTGCCGCGCGAGCTTGTCGAAGTAACCTGTTCCCGCCCGTTCAGTGGCGAGCAATTCGCCACGCAATCGTTGGACGCGACTTGTCGGTGCGACGCGCAACACTGATGCCATGTCGAGAGAATTGCTCGCAGAGTTCACGGACTGGCCAACGAAAACCGTTCCTGCTAGTCCCCGTTGGTGCAGCCACACAAACGTCACTGGCGGGTCCGACGGTGCAGGATTTGCGCACGATTGAAGTGAAGACGTCGGCGTGTAACGCCGGCGTGACACATCGTTTCCATAGAGGTTGTGTTCGGGGCTGCGTCGTAGCGCATCCCGTTCTGGCAAGCGGATCCGGAATGCTAGACATGGCTAGGCGGAGGTCGCGTCCTCCAGTTGGACCGTCCCAAGAAATGGGTGATCGCCCTGCGTGTCGTGACCTTCAACATTCTGCACGGCCGAACCGTCGGCGACGTCGTCGATCCGATTCGGCTGCGGATGAGCATCCAACGACTGAACCCCGACATCCTGGCACTACAGGAGGTCGACATCGATCAGGAGCGCTCCGGCAGAGCCGATCTGACCGCTGTGGCCGCCGAGGCGATGGACGCCGTTGCCCACCGTTTCGTAGCCGCGATTTCGGGAACCCCAGGGGAAAGCTGGATCGCTGCGACGGGCGCCGAGCAACCCGGATCGGCAGCGTACGGAATCGCGCTGCTGTCCCGGTTTCCGGCTTCCAGCTGGCAGGTGGTGCGTCTGCCGCACATCCCCGCCCAGTTCCCGATGTATCTGCCCGTCCCGCAACGGGTCGTCGTCGTGAACGAAGAACCTCGGGCAGCCGTCCTAGCACGGCTGGAGACTCCACTCGGTCCGCTGACCGTGGCCAACACCCACCTGTCGTTCGTGCCCGGATGGAACCGGCGCCAGTTGCGCCGGATCGTCACCGAACTGCGGGGGCTCCCTGGACCGCACCTGTTACTCGGCGATCTGAATCTCACGTCCGCTGCTGCGCAGCGGTGGTCGGGCCTGCGCACTCTGGCGGCGGCGCCGACGTATCCCGCCCACCGCCCGCGGCGCCAAATCGACCACGTCCTCACCGATGACCCCGGGTTGACCGTCCGTCACTGGGAGACGCCGTCGATGGCCATCTCGGATCATCGGCCTCTGGTGGTCGACCTGGAGCGTCACTGACTGGTGTCAGAGACCGCGAAGCTTCTGGTACCACGTGCCGAGCAAGGAGTGTCGCAACGGCCACGTCGCCACGGTTTCGACCAGTTTCAAGGTGCTTCGCGCGATGGACTGCGGTACGTGGTCGGGATCCATGAGATCGTTCTCTCCGAACGGACCTTCGTCAGCAGACACCATCGTGTCGGTCAACTTTCGCAGCGAACGACCCGCACTGCGTAGCTCCTCGATGCCATGCCGGAATGCCCCGCGGCGCTCCACTTCATCGCGGAAGGCTCCGACGGAGACTCCCAGATGCTCGGCCACGAGACTGTCTCGGGTGCAGAGGATCTCACGCTCTACCTCCGCACAGTTCGCGAGCTCGGGATCCGCTTCGATCACGATGTCGCATTCGCTGTCGAAGCCCAGCGACCGGTTGTTGAAGTTCGAGGAGCCGATGCGAAGCAGCCGGCCGTCGACCACGATGACCTTCGAGTGCACGTACACCGACACCCCTTTGCCTGCCGCGGGCCAATAGACCCCCAACCGCCCGTGTAGGTCCGCCGTCCTGAGCAATCGGACGAGGCGTTCGCGAGCGCTGTCCATCGACTCCTGTTCCAGGCGGCTCTCGGAACTTCGCGGCAGGATGATCACCACTTCGGGCCCGTCCTGTTCCCGTAGACGCACAGCGATCGCTTCGGCGATGCTTCGCGACGCGAAGTACTGATTCTCCAGGTAGATGATGTCGCGCGCGGCGGCGATGGCAGCGAGATCCAGCTCCTCGATCTCTCGGACCTCCGTGCTGTGGGGCAACGCTGGAAGGGTGCGGGCCACCCCCACCTCGACGTTGCGCAGCGAGGGGCTGAGCCCTTCCGGCCACGCGGAGGCGAATGGCACGTCCTTCACCAGCTCTTGACCGGTCGCTGCTCGCCACCGTTCGTGGGCCTGCTGCGCGAGCAGCCGTGCGGCAGCTCCGTCGACCGCTGTGGCGACTTCGTGGCGTGGCCCATACGCATCGCCCGGGCCGTGCCTGCGCGGATCGACGGGAAGATGCGCGCGGGTGTCCCAGCGTCCGATCGTCAGATCGATACCGCCGCAGAAGGCCACGGCGTCATCGACGACCACGATCTTCTGGTGGTGCACCGCACCGGTGGGGTGCACTCCGTCGACCGCGAAATGCATTCTGGCCGAGGTGAACTGGTTTAGAAGGCGCACCGGGGCCACACCGAACCAGAACCCGTCGAATGCGGGCAGGAGGCGAAGATTCGACTTCAGCAGGTAGACGTTCAGTTCACGACGCTTCCACAGCAGCCAGTGCAGGAACGGCCCGAGGTTGTTGGGCCCTTCCAATGTCGTCTCTCCGCGCTCGAATGCCGTCCGGTAGTCCAGATCCCAGCCGATGACGACGATCCGATGGCGAGCATTCAGCATCGCCGCCTTGACGTGCCGCAGGTAATCGGCGCCGTCGACGATGGCGGCGTAGCGATTCGCCTGCGCCGAACGCCAGCAGGTCTCACCTGGCACGATCAGTGACTCGTTGCGTTGGTCCGTGCTGTCGCCGACCGGCTCATCGGTGTTCACGGCCGTTGACTCCTCCCCGGATGCCTCGGCGATTGGCGCGCCGAACACGCGGCAACAGACATCAACCAGCTGTGCGAGCTCGATGGCATCGTGACTGCACACGAGCTCACCACCAACGCGCGCGCACGGCAACCCAACTCTACGACAGACAACTCGCGCGGACCGCTCAACGCGTAGTCAGCACGGAACACCCCTGACAACGCGCTGAGTTAGCCGTCCTCGCGAACGAGCGCGACCGCGGCCGCCTCGATGGCCTCCTCCGACAGCAGCACGTGCAGAGCAGCGTCACCGAGCGGGATGAAGCTGTCTAGGCTGGCCACTCGATCTACCCGTCCGGTGTAGCCCTGCGCGAGCAGCGCGGCCAGCACCCCTTCGCCGACCCCGCCGGTGGCGCGGGTCTCGTCGACGATCAGCACGCGACCCGTCGCGATTGCCTCGCGCAGCATGTCCTTGAGCGGCAACGGCGCCAGCCACCGCAGGTCGACGACCCGGGTGCCGATGTCCATGCGCTCCATGTTGCGCGCCGCCCGCAGGCTCATCCGCAGCCCGTTTCCGAACGTGAGGATCGTGAGATCGGTTCCGTCACCGTAGGTTCGGGCCCGACCAATGGGCGCCGTCGGCTCAGCCGCCGGATCCGGATAGGCCGCCAGCCAACCCTCGTCGCCGTCCTCGTACAGGTCGCGGGTGTGGTAGAGCGCGATTGGTTCGAGGAAAACGCAGACGACACCTGCACCGGCTGCCGCCTCGACGCAGGCGTGCATCATGGCGGCCGTGTCGTCGGGCCGCGCCGGTGAGGCGATCACGATTCCTGGAATGTCACGGATCGCGGCGATCGAGTTGTCGTTGTGGAAGTGGCCGCCGAATCCCTTCTGGTAGGCGTAGCCGGCGACCCTGACGATCATGGGATTGCGGTACTGCCGATCGGAGAAGAACTGCAGGGTGGCGCCCTCGCCACGGATCTGGTCGGCCGCGTTGTGAAGGTACGCCAGGTACTGGATCTCCGGAATCGGCAGCAGCCCGGAGATCCCGGCTCCGAGCGCTAGCCCGAGGATGGACTGCTCGTCCAGCAGCGTGTCGAATACTCGCGCCGAACCGGTCTTGTTGAGCAGTCCGCGGGTCACGCCGTACACCCCGCCCTTGCGTGCGACGTCCTCCCCGAAGATCAGCGCCCCGGGGTGGCTGTGCAGGGTGTCGAGCAGCGCACGGTTGATCGCAAGGGCCACCGTCAGCGGGACGTCGTCGCCAACCGCCGCGGTTGGAACCGGCGAGGGGCGTGCCGAGATGGCGATGGCCTCGTCCATGGCGTCCTGCAGCGGAGACATGACGGTCCACGCATTGTCGAGTTGTTTGAGTTCGCCGACCTCCCGGGCCAGGTCGATGACCTCCGAACGTTTACCCTCGTACCGGTCGAGCACTTCGTCCCGGCTCAGATATCCCTGCTGGACAAGCATTCTCGCGGTGCACAGCACGGGGTCGCGCTCGAAGTCGGCAGTGACCTCATCGGGCTGGCGGTAGGCTGGCTCGTAGTCGGACCCTGCGTGACCCATCAGGCGCACCGTGCGCACGTGCAGAAACGCAGGCTTGCGGTGAGTGCGCACCCAGGACGCAGCAGCGCGCGAAACCCGCCACGTGTCCCCGACGTCGGACCCGTCGGCCGCGAAGTACTTCAGACCGTCGCGGTTGCCGTAGGTCCTCGCCACCCAGCCGCGGGGCGTCTTGACGCTGATGCCGATTCCGTTGTCCTCGCAGACGAACAACAGTGGCATGGGCATTCCCTGGTAGGCGGTGTGCAGCGCGGTGTTGATGGCGCCAACCGCGGTGGAGTGGTTCGCCGACGCGTCACCGAAGCTGCACACCGTCACCGCGTCGGCGGGCCACGGGCTGGCGACCCCCAGCTTCCTGGCCCTGGCGATCGAGAACGCCACGCCCACCGCGCGCGGCAGGTGCGATGCGATGGTCGAGGTCTGCGGAATGATGTTCAGATCCCTGCGGCCGAACACCTTGTGCCGTCCGCCGGAGATCGGTTCTTCGGTCGCGCCGACCAGACTGAGCAGGATGTCGCGGATGGGGTCGCTGCCGACCACCTGCGCAGCCCGCGCCAGGAAGAAGCCGCCGGAGCGGTAGTGCAGCAACGCCGGATCGGTGTGCCGCAGTGCCGCAGCGACGGCCGCGTTGCCCTCGTGCCCTGAAGAGCCGATCGTGTAGTAGCCCTTGCCCTCCGACCGCAGCCAACGCGCGGCGAGATCGAGATGGCGGCTGCCTAGTTGCGCGTCGAACAGGTCGAGGGTCGCCTGGCGGTCGAGCCCGTCGTGCGTTTCGGTCGGTCGTCCGGTCGGCTCACCCCCGATTCTCGCGGTGAAGTACTCGTCGATGGCCTCGGATTTGCGACTGCCCACTGATACCTCCTGGGTTAGCGGCTGTTCAGCGGAATGCGGCGGCGCCCGTCAGCGCCTGTCCGATGATCAGCGTGTGCATTTCGCTGGTGCCTTCGTAGGTCAGTACCGACTCGAGATTGTTGGCATGGCGCATGACTGGATACTCCGAGGTGATGCCGCTGGCGCCCAGGATGGTGCGGGCGGTGCGGGCGATGGTGAGCGACTCGCGAACGTTGTTGAGCTTGCCGAGGCTGACCTGTCGACCCGCCAGGTCGCCTGCGTCCTTGCGGCGGCCGAGATGAAGCGCCAGCAGGTAGCCCTTGCCGTACTCGAGGGTCATGTCGGCGAGTTTCTGCTGGGTGAGTTGGAATTCACCGATGGGCTTGCCGAACTGCGTGCGGAACCGCGAATAGCTCAACGCCGACTCTAGGCAGTCCCGCGCCGCGCCGAGTGCTCCGAACACGATGCCGAACCTGGCTTCGTTGAGGCACTTCAACGGCGCGCCGAGGCTGGTAGCTCCCGGCAGCCGGGCACCATCGGGTAGCCGAACGTCATCGAGCACCAGTTCGCTGGTGACCGACGCACGCAAGGACAACTTGGACGTGATCGTGTGTGCGGTGAAGCCTGGTGTGTCAGTGGGGACGGCGAAGCCGCGGACCCCCTCGTCGGTGCGGGCCCACACGATGGCCACGTCGGCGACCGACCCGTTGGTGATCCACATCTTGGTGCCGTTGAGGATCCAGTCGTCGCCGGACCGCGTTGCGCGGGTGCGCATTCCGGCGGGATCGGAGCCGTGGTCGGGTTCGGTGAGGCCGAAGCAGCCGATCTTGCGTCCAGCCGCCATCTCCGGCAGCCACTGCTCCTTCTGCTCGTCGCTGCCGAAGGAGTGCATGGCGAACATGGCCAGTGACCCCTGCACGCTGACAAGCGAGCGGATGCCGGAGTCGCCGGCTTCCAACTCCAGGCAGGCCAATCCGTACGCGACGGCCGAGGTTCCTGCGCAGCCATAGCCGTGTAGGTGCATACCGAGCAGTCCCAGCTCGCCGAGCTCGCAGGCGAGTTCGCGCACGGGAAGCTCGCCGTTCTCGTACCAGTCGGCGATGTCCGGTGCGATGCGGCCCTTCACCATTGCGCGGACGGTGTCGCGGATCTGGCGTTCCTCGTCGTCGAGCAGGGCGTCGACACCGACGAGTACATCGGGGTGAAGGGGTTCGGAATCGTGGCTCGTCACGTTGTCTCCAGTCTCGGGGTTGGGGGTTTTCAGCAGCAGCCGGAAGTGTGTGCGCCGACCGGGACGGCCGACCGGGGTTCTCGAACGACGTCCGAACCGCGCCATGACACCGCACGACTCGGCGGCGGCGTCTGTTCGCTCCGGGTCTTCACCAGCGGCACACCGTCGACCAGCACGGTAGCGATTCCGGGCAGATCGCCGAGCGCGAAGCACTCCAGCCCGTCACGTGCCGTTGATCCGGTGATCGGGCCGAGGACGACCAGGTCGGCGGGCATGCCCTCCGCGAGTACACCGGTGTTCAGCCCGTGCGCCCGTGCCGTCTGGCCGGTCGCGGCAGCGACCGCGGCGAGCGGATCGAGCCCGCACACCGATGCGAGGTAGCAGATGTTGCGCAGCATGCCTCGCGGAATCACGCCCGTGCCGCCCGGCGTGTCGGTGCCCAGCACGAGGCGGTCGAGCTTGTCACGCCGACTCAGTTGGTCAATGACGACCTTGGTCGCTCGGTAGTTGTTCGAACTGCACACCTCGAAGTAGCCGTCGGGCAATCCGGTGATGATCTCGGCGATGTCGGCGTCCGGCGCGGGAATTGGGCCACCCGAGATGTGCCCGACGACATCGGGTTCCACGGCCAGCACCACGTCGCTACCCGCGACCCGGCTGGATCCCGATCGCGAGACACCCCCCGAGTGCAGCTTCACGGTCATGCCGCGGTCGTGCGCCCAACCGACATAGCGCTGGGCCTCGCCGTCGCCCAATCGGTTCCAGTCGTAGAAGATGAACTTGCACTGGTCGATGCCCTCACGC
>NZ_JBOGDD010000675.1:0-7444 GCF_050701675.1 Mycobacterium sp.
GGGTGCTGGTCCTCGAGCACGGTCGCGTCGTCGAGGACGGGCCGCCTGAGGAGTTGATCCTCGGCGACGGCAGGTACGCCGCGTTGCACCGGGCGTGGGTCGAGTCGCTGGCATGACGCCCGGTCGAGACCTAGGGAATCAGCCGGGCGCGCCTGGCCCGGGACACCGCTTCGTGCCTGGTGCGGGTGCCGAGTTTGGCCGCCGCGCTGCGTAGGTAACTCTTCACCGTCTCGGGCTTCAGTGAAAGACGTTGGGCTGCTTCATTATTCGTACATCCCATGGCCACCTGTGAGAGTACGTCGAGCTCGCGTGGCGTCAATGGGGTTGCGACGGGGGAGCTCTCACCGCTCAACGCCCCGGTCAGCCGGTCGGCGAGCGCCAGCAGTTGGGCGGGCGTCACCACGGCGGCCGCCGCCAGCCGCCGCAGCTCGGCGTGCACCTCACGGATCTGCTCCGAGGCCATCTCGCCGGAGCTGGGCTGCTGCGCCTCGCGCAGGCGCAGTCGTCGGTCCACCTCGTCGCGGACCCGCAGTTCGAGGCTCAGCCTGCGCGCCGAGGCCACCATCAGGTCGGCCGTCCGATCCCCGATGGGTGCGCCCGCGCGGTAGGCGCCGTACAACATGGCCCTGGCCGCGCCGTCCACCACGACGGGTACCGCGAGCACGGACTTGATGCCCTCGGAGAGGACGGGGGTGTCGTAGTCGTGCGTGATGTGGGAGGAGTTGCGGTAGTCGGCGACCGACATCGGTCGCCCCGCGACCATGCTCGCGCCGCCCAGACCCGAGTTGGACCGGACCGCCAGCCCGCGCAGCATGGCGGTCCGCGTGCCGACGAACTCGCTGAGCAGCAACACCTCGCCGTGCACCTCGCCCGCGAACAGCACCGGGACGGCGCCCTCGGAGGCGACGTAGCGCAGCTCGGCCCGCAGTGCGTCGCTGTCGCGCGGGCGCAGGAGCTGCGAATTGGCGGGCACTGCGGTTCCCCTCCTTCGGGGGTAGCGGACGGCGAGTGTGACGTAGATCCTATCTGGCATGGGCACCAACACCGATCTCTATCGCAGCGCCCGGGACCAGCTCGTCGACCTGATCAGTGACTACGACAAGGCGGTCGACGCCTTCGCGTGGCCGCAGCTGACCGGGGCGTTCAACTGGGCGACCGACTGGTTCGACGTCATCGCCAGCAACAACCACCACACCGCGTTGTGGATCGTCGAGCAGGACGGCTCCGAGCAGAAGGTGACCTTCGCCGAGATGGCCGAGCGCTCCGACCGGGTGGCGACCTGGCTGGGCAGCCTCGGCATCGGGAAGGGCGACCGGGTCATCCTGATGCTCGGCAACCAGGTCGAGCTGTGGGAGTCGATGCTGGCGGTGGCCAAGCTGGGCGCCGTCATCATGCCGACCACCAGCGCGCTCGGCCCCGCCGACCTCGCGGACCGAATCGCCCGCGGCGGCGCCGGCGCCGTGATCGCCAACGCTGCCGACACCGCGAAGTTCGACGGTGTCGTCGCAGAGTTCACCCGCATCGCGGTCGGGGAGGCCGTTGCCGGCTGGCATTCCTACTCCCACGCCGATGACGTTCGCGCCGCCGGTCCCTTCAGCCCAGGAACCACGGTCGACGATTCGATGCTCGTCTACTTCACCTCGGGCACCACCAGCAGGCCCAAACTGGTCGAGCACTCCCAGGTGAGCTATCCGGTGGGGCACCTGTCGACAATGGCGTGGATCGGCGTGCGTCCCGGCGACGTGCATCTGGCGATCAGCTCGCCGGGCTGGGCCAAGCACGCGTGGAGTTGCTTCTTCGCGCCGTGGATCGCCGAGGCGACCATCTTCGTCTACAACTACGGCCGGTTCGATGCCGCCGCACTGCTGCATCAGATCCGGCGGGCCGACGTCGCCACCTTCTGTGCGCCGCCGACCGTGTGGCGGATGCTGATCCAGAACGACCTCGGCACCAGGCCCGATGCGCTGCGCGAGGTCCTCGGTGCCGGTGAGCCGCTCAACCCCGACGTCATCGCCACGGTCCAGCGGGCCTGGGGGCTGACCATCCGCGACGGCTTCGGCCAGACCGAGACGACGCTGTCGGTCGGCAACACCCCTGGCCAGCCGGTAAAGGCAGGCTCGATGGGCAGACCGATGCCAGGGGTGCCGGTGGTGCTGATCGACCCCATCTCGGGTGAGGCAGCCGACGAGGGCGAGATCTGCCTCGACCTCGGTGCAACCCCGTTGAACCTGATGACCGGATACGTCGGCGATCCGGTCCGCAATGACGACGCGATGGCGGGCGGTTACTACCACACCGGGGACGTCGCGAGCCGCGACGACGACGGCTACATCACCTACATCGGCCGCACAGACGACGTGTTCAAGTCGTCGGACTACAAGGTGTCGCCCTTCGAGCTGGAGAGCGTCCTGATCGAGCATCCCGCCGTCGTCGAGGCGGCGGTGGTGCCGCAGCCCGATGCCACCCGGCTCGCGGTACCCAAGGCGTACATCGCGCTGGCCGAGGGCTGGGAGGCGGGCGCCGACACCGCGCGGGCGATCCTCGAGCACTCGCGCGACCACCTGGCGCCCTACCTGAAGGTGCGCCGGGTCGAGTTCTTCGATCTGCCGAAGACCATCTCCGGCAAGATCCGTCGTGTCGAGCTGCGCCGTCGCGAGGAGGACGCGCATCGGGCGGGCACGCCGATCGCCACGGAGTACCGCTACGAGGATCTGGTGGACTGACGATGAAGTCCTACGACGCGGGTCCCACCGACGTCCCCATTCTCGAGGAGACCGTCGGGGCCAACTTCGAGCGGACCGCCGCACGGTACCCGGACGTCGAGGCATTGGTCGACGTCGCGGGCGGGCGACGCTGGACCTACGCCGAGCTGAACGATGAAATCGACCTCATTGCACGGGGTTTGATGGCCCGCGGCATCGAGAAGGGCGACCGGGTTGGGATCTGGGCGCCGAACTGTGCCGAGTGGACGATCGTCCAGTACGCGACCGCCAAGATCGGCGCGATCCTGGTCAACGTCAATCCCGCCTACCGCACCCACGAGTTGGCCTACGTGCTCGAGCAGTCCGGCGCCCGGACGTTGGTCGCCGCAACGGCGTTCAAGTCGTCGGACTACCGGAGCATGGTTGGCGAGGTGCGCCCGTCGGCGCCGCAGCTGTCCGACGTGGTGTTCCTCGGTACCGACGACTGGCAGCGGTTGCGCGAGGGTGCCGACGGGGTCACCGGGGATGCGCTGCGCGCCAGGCTCGCCGCGCTGGCCAACACCGACCCGATCAATCTCCAGTACACCTCGGGGACGACGGGATTCCCCAAGGGTGCGACGCTGTCGCACCGCAACATCCTGAACAACGGGTACTTCGTCACCGGTCTGATCAACCTGGGTCCCGAGGACCGGCTCTGCATCCCGGTGCCCTTCTACCACTGCTTCGGCATGGTGATGGGGAACCTGGGCTGCACGACGCACGGCGCGACGATGGTGATCCCGGCACCCGGTTTCGACCCTGGCGCAACGCTTTCGGCGATCGAGCGGGAACGGTGTACCGGTGTCTACGGCGTGCCGACGATGTTCATCGCCATGCTGGGGAACCCCGACTTCGCCAAGCGTGACCTGTCATCTCTGCGCACGGGCATCATGGCGGGTGCGGTCTGTCCGGTCGAGGTGATGAAGCGCTGCGTGAACGACATGAACATGACCGAGGTCGCGATCGCGTACGGCATGACCGAGACCTCACCGGTGTCGTGCCAGACGTTGATCGACGACGACGAGGACCGGCGCACTTCCTCGATCGGCCGCGCCCACCCCCACGTCGAGGTGAAGATCGTCGACCCCGAAACGGGCGTCGTGGTGGACCGTGGAGAGCCGGGGGAGTTCTGCACCCGTGGGTATTCGGTGATGCTCGGATACTGGCGGGACGACGAGAAGACCTCGGAGGCAGTCGATTCCGAAGGATGGATGCACACGGGCGATCTAGCGGTGATGCGGGACGACGGCTACTGCAACGTCGTGGGCCGCATCAAGGACATGGTGATCCGTGGCGGTGAGAACGTCTATCCGCGTGAGGTGGAGGAGTTCCTCTACACCCATCCCGACGTCGAAGACGCCCAGGTGGTCGGTGTTCCCGACGCACGGTACGGCGAGGAGATCTGTGTCTGGATCAGGATGAGGCCGGGTGCCGAGCCGCTGGACGCCGCCGCAGTGCGCGCCTTCGCAGACGGGAAGTTGGCACACTACAAGATTCCGCGCTACGTCCACGTCGTCGACGAGTTCCCGATGACGGTGACCGGCAAGATCCGCAAGGTCGACATGCGTGCCGAGAGTGTGCGGCTTCTCGGGCTCTAGGAGTGGCACCGAAGCCGCACTGCTGCGAGAGTTGAGCCATGTCCGCCAGGCACCCGTCCGCAGTCCTCGGCCGTCGGACGTGTGCGCTGGTGGCGGCGGCCTCGGCCGTCCTGCACGGGTTGATGGTCGGCGATGCGGGCCACGCAGCGGTGGCCGTCCTCATCGTCGTCATGGCGGTGGCCTGCCTCTATTGCGCCCGCGAACTGTGGACGGCGGGTTCGCCACGGGTGTGGTGCATCGTCGCCGTGATGAACCTCGGCATGGTTGCGGTGCACTGGTCGATGCCAGGACACCATCACGGCCAGGTGGTGGCCGTGGGGGAGGCGAGCCACATGTCGACGCTGATGGTCGTGGCCACCACGATCTCGGTGGCGGAGGCCGCCGTCGCGACCGCCGTGCTGTGGATTCAGACCCGGCGCCGCGCGATTGCCCTTGCGCCGCAGTGGAACTAGCCCTTGGGCGGGGTGAACTGGCTCAGCACGAGTTCCGCACCGTACGGGTCGCGGATCGTCGCGGTCCTCGTCCACTCGGAATCCTCGGAGGCGATCACCACGGCCCCGAGATCCTCCGCCGTCGCCGTGGATGCGTCTCGATCGGCCACGGCGAAGGTCACCTGCCAGTGTTCGGGGTGCCCCTCGGCAATGATGCGCATCCACGCGACGGTGTCCTCGAAACCCGCCGGTGCCGCGATGTCCGCCTGTCGCGCCCTGATGTCGGGGTCGACCGTCGCGGCGAGGTGGTCGCCGTACCCGGGCCTGCGTACCATCGTCGCGTATCCGACGTCGTCGACCTCCCAGCCGAACAGCTCTGAATAGAACGTCGCAGCCGAGTGGGGATCGGTGGTCTGCAGGTCGCTGAAGTTCCACGCCCCCGGCGCGTTGACGAGTTGCGCGCCGAGTCGCTTGCGCGCCTGCCACAGTCGGAACTCGGCGCCACGGGGATCGACGCACACGGCCTGACGCCCACCGGGGCCGGCGTCGACGGGGTCCACGGTCACGGTGCCGCCTGCCGCTTGGACGGCCTTGGCGGTGGCGTCGGCGTCGTCGACGGCGATGTAGGTGCGCCACGTGACGGCCTCGTCCTCGGAGTCCGGCGAGGCGATCGCCGCGACGTCCTCCCCGCCGATGGTGGCGATCAGGTAGTGGCCGGGCGCCTCGGCGGGTACGGCCTCGGTGAACGTCCAGTCGAACAGTCCCGAGTAGAAGCGCTTGGCTCCATCGAGGTCGTGCGCGACGGTGTCCACCCAGCTGGGGACGCCGTGTGGGTATGTCTTCGGCTCGGTCATGCGATCAGTGTGCCCGGATCAGCGATACGTCAATCCCGACAATCGGGATGCGAGTGCGCGGGTCGCCGGTGGGATGTGACCGACCAAGCCCAGCAACACGTTTCGCGCCGGACGAAGAGTTCGGGGCAGGGTGGCGAGCGTGGTCAGGCGGTCGGTCAACTCGACGACCTGTTGGGCGATGGGGCGCCTGGCGTCGCTATAGGCGTCGAGCAGCGCGTGGGGGCCGCCGTCGAGCACCGCGGCCAGGGTGTCGGCCAGGACGACCGCGTCCTGGATGCCGAGGTTCATGCCCTGCCCGCCTGCGGGACTGTGCACGTGGGCGGCGTCGCCTGCCAGCAGGATGCGGCCCGCCCGGTAGGTGTCGGCGACGCGGTGGTGGATGCGGAACCGCGAGCCCCAGGCCACCTCGGTCACGGTGATGCCACCGGGGCCCCTGGAGTCGAGCAGTCCCTGCACGAATTCCGCTGAGGGTTGCTCGGGAGCATCGTCGACGGGGGCGACGACGCGGAAGGTCCCGTTGGGTAGGGGTGCGACGACGGTCAGGCCTTCACTGGCCCAGAACAGGCGCACCTCGTCGGTGGGTGCGTCACCGCTCAGCTGCGCGTCGGCGAGCACGAACGAGTGTTCGTAGGCGCCACCGGAGAAACCGATCCCTGCCTGTTCGCGGACGGTGCTGTGCATCCCGTCGGCGCCGACGAGGTACCGCGCCTGGACGGTGTCGCCGTCGGTGAACGTCGCGGTGACCCCGTCGGCGCCCTGCGTGATGGTGGTGAGGACCTTGGGCCGGATGACGTCGCCGCCGAGTTCGCGCACACGGTCGAGCAGCAGGCGCTCCGTCGTCGACTGGGGGCACAGAAGGGTGAACGGGTAGTCGGTGGTCAGCCCGCTGAAGTCGATCTGCAGGAGCACCCTGGCGCCGTCGCGGATGACGAACCTGGGCGCTTCGATGCCCTCCTTGAGCAGCCGGCGAGTCACGTCGAGAACCTCGAGAACCTCCAGGGTGCGGGCGTTGACCCCGGCGGCACGAGAGGTGTTGGCGCCTTCGGACTGGCGGTCGACGAGCGTCACGCCTACCCCCTTGAGCAGCAGGGATGCGGCCAGGGTGAGCCCGGTGGGGCCGGCGCCCACGATGAGTACGTCGGTGTGTTTCATGGCGGTCTCCTCGTCTCGAGATTTTGCCAACGCGCGTTGGTATTTCTATCTTGCGTCGGGTCCCGAGAAAAGTCAACAGTTGTTGGCCTACACTTGTTGGCATGGGTAGGAAGGCCGATCAGACCAAGGCCGTCATCCTGGCTGCGGCCAGGGAACGGTTCGCCGAATCGGGTTACGAGGGCACCACCATCCGGGGTGTCGCGGCCACCGCGAACATCGACCCCTCGATGGTGATGCGCTACTTCGGCAGCAAGGACCTGTTGTTCGCCGCCGCTGCCGAGTTCGACCTGCGGTTCCCCGACCTCTCCGACGTCGATCCGGCGGAGCTGGGCCATGCGCTGGTCTCGCACTTTCTCGAGCGCTGGCAGGACGACGAGGCGCTCGTCGTGCTGTTGCGTTCGAGCACCACGAACGCCGAAGCGGCGCAACGGATGGTGGATATCTTTGCGGCCCAGCTGCTACCGGCGATCGGTAAGTTCGTACCCGACGACGCTCCCCGTCGGGCCGGCCTCATCGCGACGCAGGTGCTCGGAATGGCACTGTGTCGCTTCGTGTTACGGCTTCCGCCCGTGGTCGCGATGAGCTCCGATGAACTCGTCGAGTGGCTCGGACCAACGTTGCAGCGGTACGCGACCGCGCCCTGAACCCAGCGACTTGCGGTGTCTCAC
>NZ_JBOGDD010000676.1:0-2237 GCF_050701675.1 Mycobacterium sp.
GAATAGGAATGCGCCCACGGCGAATTCGCCCAGGCGATGGCGATGAGCGTGAAGCCGAGCAGTAGTGCGGCTGCGGTGTTCTCACCGCTGCGGGCGGCGGTGGGATCACGGCCGAACCGGCTCGGCGTCGGCCGTGCGGGGGCGGTCACCGGTTCACCATCGCGCATCCGGGCATTCCTCGCACGGGTCAAGCCTGAATCCGTCCGGACAGCTGGTGTGCCTGCTCGAGCAGCAGCGTGCCCAATTCGAGATGCCGCTCCGGCTTGAAACGGGTCTCGACTCCGGTGATGCTGAGCGCCCAGGCCGGCTTGCCGCTCCTGTCGAATACCGCTGCGCCCATCCCCCAGCTGCCGTCGACGATCAACGCGGGGTTCACCGCGTAGCCGGTGCGCCGAGTGGATTCGATGCGCGCGCGGATGGCCGCCTCGGCGTGGCCTCGACCCCACTGCGACTCCGGTTGGACCCGCCCGAAGAAGTCGTCGACGTCGCGGTTCGGCAGGTGACTGAGGATCGCCAGGCCTGCGCTGGCCACGCCGAGCGGAAATCTGATCCCGACGTGCAGGACGTGCGACCGCAGCGGGAAGCTCCCCTCCTCGGCCAGGACGCACACCGTCTCATCGCCCCTGCGCGCCGAGAAGAACGCACTCTCGCCGGTGTCGCGGGCCAGCCGCGTCACCACCTCACGCGCCTGATCGGTGACGTCGTACCGGTAGGCGGCGCCAACTCCCAACAGGTAGAGCTCGGGGCCGAGTGACCAGCGGCCGGTCTTGGGGTCGCGGGCCACCAGATGCTCGTCGGCCAACGACACGAGGAGGCGATGAGCGGTCGGCCTGGCCAGGCCAGCACCCTTGCCGAGATCCGTTGTCGATGCGCCATCCGGCTCTGCGGCGGCGACCGCGCGCAGGACTGCACCCACCCTCGCCACGACGTGCGATCCTCGCGATTGTCCGCTCATCGGTGCGATCCTAGGCGTTCACTGGGTAGACGCACACGGTCTCAACGCTCATTGGGCGAACAGTTTTCCCGAGCCGTTGACACCGACACCGACGCATCTGGAATGCTCATTGCCAGTTCCGCCGGGCGTGATCGCGCCGACGCTCGGGGTGCTGGACGTTTGCAGAATGAACGCTGAGGCTCGCGAAGGAGGAGACACATGTCGTCGAAGGTGTACGGCTCGGCTGCCGAGGCAGTCGTGGACATCAACGACGGTGCCACGCTGGCCGTCGGCGGATTCGGCCTGTGCGGCATCCCGGACCAACTCATCGAAGCGATCGCGCAATCGTCCACGACCGACCTCGAGGTCTTCTCGAACAACTGCGGGGTCGACGGTGTCGGGCTCGGAGTCCTGCTGTCCCTTGGGCGCGTGCGCCGCGTCACCGCCTCCTACGTCGGCGAGAACAAGGAGTTCGCCCGTCAGTACCTGGCAGGCGAACTGGAGGTCGAGCTGACACCGCAGGGCACGCTGGCCGAACGGCTGCGCGCAGGTGGTGCGGGCATCCCCGCCTTCTTCACCCCCGCGGGGGTGGGCAGCCCCGTCTCCGACGGTGGCCTGCCGTGGCGGTACGCCCCCGACGGCTCGATCGCGGTTGCCTCGCCCCCCAAGGAGATTCGCGAGTTCGGCGGCAAGCGCTACGTCCTGGAGGAGTCGATCAACGCCGACTTCGCGCTCGTCCATGCGCAACTCGGTGACACCGACGGCAACCTCGTCTTCAACAAGACGGCGATGAACTTCAACCCGCTGGCCGCGATGGCGGGACGCATCACCATCGCCCAGGTCGAGGAATTGGTGGCGCCGGGCGAAATCGACCCGGCCGCAGTGCATCTCGCGGGGGTCTTCGTACAACGCATCGTGCACACCGGACCACAGGACAAGAAGATCGAGAAGCGAACCGTTCGCGAACCGGAAGGAACGGCCCCATGACCGAGTCGGCGCCCGCGGGATGGAACCGCAACCAGATGGCCGCCCGCGCCGCGGCGGAGATGGTCGACGGCGAGTACGTCAACCTCGGCATCGGGCTGCCGACGCTCATCCCCGGCTTTCTCGGCAGCGACGTGAAGGTCACCCTGCACTCGGAGAACGGCATCCTGGGCACGGGTCCCTATCCCGACGAGGACCACGTCGACCCCGATCTGATCAACGCGGGCAAGGAGACCGTCACTGTCAATCCCGGTGCGGCGTACTTCGATTCGGCCCTATCCTTCGGCATGATCCGCGGCGGCCACATCGACACCGCGGT